>JBEKXM010000196.1:0-8051 GCA_049512115.1 Tepidisphaeraceae bacterium
CGTGGCGAATTTTTTGGTGTGTTCGAGATCGCAGAAGGCTTCGTTGCGGCGTGCCGAATAGCCGCCGGCGGCGTGCGGATTGACGAAGATGCGGGCGCGGACGAAGTTGAACCGATAGGATTTGAGAATCTGGAAGATGTCCCTTTGGACGCCGCGGTCGAAATACGTCGCGCCCTGGGCTTCGTCTTCCAGCAGCCAGGAGATGTCGGCGCCCAGGATGAAAGGCCGCTTGCGCACCGCAGCGCCGGATGCGGGCGGCATCTCCGCCGCGCCGGTTCGCCCGGATAACGCCAGCGATGCCACGACGGAATACTTGAGAAATTCGCGGCGGTTCATCGGGTTCCTCGAAAGCGCTGATCTTACCTTATACGGGGTTTGAGTTTGAGATCCCGTGCCGCAATCCTTGAGTTTCCAGCACCTTGCCGAAATGTCGGCGATTGGCATATCGTCTCATTCCATGGCGTTTTTTCGCATCGAGACGCGGTATCCGGCAACGAAGGCGATATTATGAGTGTTGAAGGAATGGAAGGCATTATGGCCACGATCACCGTCAAGATTCCGGACCCGACCGAGCAGAGGCTCCGCCGCCAAACGGAAGCGGCGGGAAAGCCGGTCGAGCAGTTTGTCAGTGAGGTGCTCGAGGCCCAGGCCATGCCGGACAAAACTCTGCGTGACATTAGCGGTTCAGTCCACCAGCGATTTCTGGAATCGGGGATGAGCGAAGAGGAATTGGCCGACCGCCTGGAACGAGAAGACCACGCCGCTCGCGGGGTCGTTGTGCCAGCACCCGAGTGTCACATCAGTTCAAAAAAACTCTCTCGTCCCAAATGGGGTGTGTAGGTTTCCACCAGTTTCACAAGTGGCTTATCTCTCGCGAGAAAATACCAGTCGTCGATCCCGCCTAGAAAACACCATCGCTCGGCGTTGAATCGCCTGCTCGGCTCCTCCACCAGCGTAAATCGCATCATTTTCTCATACCGCGCCCGGCTCAGCATGACCGCTTTCATCGACCGCGCCCGCTCCGCCGTCATCGGAACAGTCGTCCTCATCAGACTCAGCGAAGCGTCGGGGTCCGCGTCCGGCAGGTAGACCACCAGGCTATTGGTCTCGACCTCCACGATGAAATGTTCCAACTGCGCCAGCCTGCAAATCGATTCTTCAACCAATTGTTTCTCGATCGGCAGAATACGGGTTAGCTGAATTTTCCTGACGAAGACCTGTGCGTTCTCGGGCCTTTCGTAAATTTCGTATCCTTCGGGCAGACGATCTACCGGATTGCCCGTCGGCTTTCTGGCTGCCGAATATACAGTCTTGCCACCGCGCTCTCTCGCCTGAATCCAGTACACGTCGCCACGACGGCTTGTATGTTGATATGCCACTGCCGCAATTCCGTGCGTTTCCAGCAGTTTATCGAATGTCGGGTAATTCGCGAAACCTCTCAATTACTCGCATGTTCTCTCTTCTCACGTGAAGAGACGGCTGCAGCCGGGCCAAAACGGTGGAGTTGCCGCTCGATTATGGTGGCTCGCAAGAGAGTGGAGGGTAGAAAGTAGACCGGGGAGAGCGGCCGGTCGGCCGTCGAGGCGGACTTCGATGCGAGGCCTTTGCTCCCTGCTCTACTTTCTCCTTTCTACGGCTCTCCCTCCCGACCATACTCAACGCCATGGCCCGCGACGGCCTCGCTTGGAGTCCAGAATGCCATCTAGGAACCTGTTGAAATCAAACACAGCCGCTGCGTGGTTCAATGTCTGTGTCCGACCGGTTCGTTCAGGCTCGCCGAGAGCGGCGGCCCAGAACGAAGAGTCCGGCGGCGACGAGGATCGAGGCGATCGCCGGCTCGGGCACGACCACGGCCACGATCCCCCGCGGGTAAGGCAAACCCGTAACCAGCGCGGGGTTGACCGTCCCGCCGGAGGTGGTGTATTCGCCGATCGAGCCGCCGGTCCAGCTCGTGACAAACAGATCCGATCCCGCAGCGGCAATGCCATAGGACTGGCCCAAGCCCGACAGCAGCGACGCGTTGACTATCCCGCCGGAAGTTGTGTATTCGCCGACCGTGCCGCTGTTGAAGTTCGTGACGAACAGATCGGAGCCGGAGATGGCGATGCTTGTCGGCCAGTGCAAACCGGTAACCAGGGAGGCGTTGACCGGCGCCCCGGAGGTGGTGTATTCACCGATCGAGCCGCCCAGAGCGTTGGTTACGAACAAATCCGATCCGGAAACGGCGAGTCCGAACGGCTGATTCAAGCCCGCAATCAGCGACGCGTTGATCAGCGCACCGGTGGTGCTGTATGCGCTGATCGCGTTACCATTCGTGACAAACACGGTCGATCCGGAGACGGCAATCCCGCGTGGATCATTCAGACCCGAAATCAGCGAGCCGCTGACCGTTGCCCCGGAAGTCGTGTACTCGCCCACGGACCCTGCGTCGAAGTTCGCTTCAAAGAGATCTGACCCGGAGAGGGCCAGCCCCCACGGATCGGACAAGCCGGAAACCAGTGCGGGGTTGATTGGCGCGCCGACGATGGAGTATTCGCCGATCGAGCTGCCGGCGGAGTTGGCGACATAAATTTGCCCCGAAGCGACCAAGGGCATGGAGGCCACAGCGCCTGCGAACAGCCAGAGGCCTAAACGCTTTGCCGAAAACATAGGTTCTCCCTTCCACAAAATGTTGGTCGTCCGTTGGTTTTGCGAGTTCCAATTGCGCGCACGGCACACAGCCCGCGTTAACGACCAAAACGCAAGCCTCTATCTTGTTGTGCGCGCATCACGCGGCGAGCGGACTATCCCGAGATGCATGTGCCCCTTTTGCCGATCGCCGCCGACGCCGCGCTTATACACCCGACTGGTTAAAATGACCACGAGTTTGCTTTGGATTTTTTGCAAATACCTTTATAAAATGCGCGTGACGCCAAAAAAAGCCCCTGGAAATCGCGCGAAAATGAGCCTCCGTGCCGGCGCGCCCGTACTTTCCGTATCGCATTTCACGAAGGCTTTCTCGCAAACCGGGAAAAACTGCTCGTGGTCCTTGGGCCAGAAACCCACCTTGGCAATTCCCCCGTGGTTTTTTTGATGAATTCGGTAAGGTGTCCGTGGACAGTCTCCCAGGACATGCTTCGCATCGTACTTGCCGATCCGGGCTGACCCCCCTGGCCGAACCTATGGCACAACCTGCGCTCCAGCCGTCAGACCGAGCTATCGGATATTTTCCCGTAGCACGTCGTCTGCCGTTGGCTGGGAAACAGTGTGGGTGTTGCCGAAGACCATTCCTTGCAAGCGACCGATGACCAATTCAACCGGGCCGTGGCCGCGCCTGCCGGCGGGGTGGCGCAAAATGCGGCGCACTCCGTGCAATCCGGTTAGTGTCAGACGGTATCAGCGGAAATGTCCGCCAACAAAAATCGCCCGTATTTACCGGGGGAAGGCAATTTTCAAGAACCGCCAGATGGGCCCGAGACGATTCGAACGTCCGACCTCGTCCTTATCAGGGACGCGCTCTAACCAACTGAGCTACGAGCCCGTGCTTTTCAGGGGAAAAGAATTCTATGGCCGGCCCAACCCCTGTCAATCTCGCTTGACCGGCAAGACGCTCTTGGGAATGATGGAACTCTTGCCGGGAGGCATGTATGGCGAGTTTTTCAGTGGTGATTTTAACGGCCGTCCCCAGCGGGCTGGGGGCCGATGGGGCCGGGGCGTTCGTGAAGATCGACGGACGCGAATGCCTGCTGCGCGGCGTCGAAATGTTCCTCAATCGGGATGGCGTCAAGCAAATCCAATTGGTGGTGGCGGACGATCAGGGTGAGGAAGCCAAGCGGAAATTCGGCGGGCATCTGAGTTTCTCCGGCGCCAAGCTGGTGGTTGGGGGAAAACAGTGGATGGATCAACTCGCCGCCGCCGCGGAGAAAATCTCCGCCGATGCCACGCACGTCATCATTCACGATGCCGCCAGGCCGGCCGTGGCGTTCAACGATCTGGACGCCCTGGCGGTTGAGGCCGAGAAGCATCCGATCGTCGTCATGACCACCTCCGTTCGCGGCGGGATCATTGAGACCGAGGATTCCGGCAAGCCGATCGCGCTGCGCTCGGGGCAAAGGTTTCAGCAGGTGGTCACGCCCTGGGTTTTCCGGAAGGACAAATTCCTCGAGATGGTCAAAAACCGGCGCGATCCGGCGGCAGGGGCGATGTGGCTCCTGCGCTCCTCGCCCTTGAACGTCCGTTTGAGCCATCCCGCGGATGTCTCCATGGTCAAGGCGATGATTTCCATGCTGCCCAAACCCAGGATCAAGGCCGCCGACAATCCGTTCGAAGAAGCGCAGTGGTAAACATTTCAAATCGATGAAGGGAACGACCAACGATGCTCAAAGCGGCGATTTTCCCCGTGGTTCTGCTGACCATTTCCAACGCCTTCATGACCATAGCCTGGTACGGGCATCTTAAATTCGAGCGCACGGTCCTATGGAAGGTCGTCCTGGTGAGTTGGCTGATCGCGTTTTTCGAGTACTGCTTTCAGGTGCCCGCCAATCGCCTCGGCAACGTGGGCGGCTTGACCGGCTATCAGCTCAAGATGATTCAGGAAGTCATCACGCTCACGGTGTTCTGCGTATTCGCATTTGTTTATCTCGGTGAAAAATTGCGCTGGAATTATCTGGCCGGATTCGCCTGCGTTCTCCTGGGCGTCTTTTTCGTCTTCCACAGGTGGGCGGCGTAGATAGACCGGCCGTCGGCTTGACTGGCGGGCGATGTCCGATAGATTGATCGCAGTTGCGGGGCCATAGTGAAATGGGATCACGCCACCATGGCATGGTGGAATTTGGGGTTCAAATCCCCATGGCTCCAATTTTACCGAAGGCAAAATTAGAGCAGGAGACAGCAGAACAGGGGAGCAGGTGAGCGAAGAAAATGCTCGCCGACGAATAGCTCTTGAAAGGCCGAACTCACTCCTGCGGTCACCTGCTCTCCTGTCACCTGCTCAATTTCCCGAATCATCAACGGCGTTGCTGGCCGAACACCCGTTTCACTGCGGTGTACTGCTCCACTGAGCTACTGCTCTTCTTCGACTCGCCCAGCGGCACACGGGGTTGAACCCTCTGTTCTTTACACAACATTTGCGAAATCGTTTCGCTTCGCAATCGCGATCTTTACATTGCTCCGTTCAAATCCTAACGAGATTTGGAAGGGGGCCGGCGCGTCGCCGGCCGAGTCGGCGTTAGAATTTTTGAATCCTTATCCAAATGTGAGGATGAACGCTAACGCCCGGCGTTGAGAATATTCAAGTCATGTGCCTCGGCTGTCGGATCGGTCAGGGCCGATCGGCGGCGGACGGGTTCTTCGTTCAACGAGGCCAGGGCAACGCGGCCGGGATAGCCGCGCAGGGTAAGGAGTCAACATGCATCGGACGCGGTCCAGGGGTTTCACCTTAGTCGAACTTCTTGTTGTTATTGGGATTATCGCAGTTTTAATTGGTATTTTATTGCCCGCGCTCAGCCGGGCGCGCGAGTCGGCGAACCAGGTCAAGTGTGCGAGCAATCTCCGAAGCATCGGACAGGGATTGGCACAATATCTGGACGATTACGCCGGCTTCTATCCCGTGTCGTATGACTATTTCAGGAAACCATCAGATGTCCTGAACATCGCCGCGGGTATTGAGACGCCCCCGTTTTCAGACGCAGGCTATGTTCACTGGTCCAGCTTCCTTTATGGTCGGAAGGATTTAGGGACGAATTATCCCAATATTTTCCAAAGCACCTTTGGATGGGAAGCGTTCCAGTGCCCGTCCATCAATAACGGCGGATTGCCCGCCGCTCAACCAAGTGCTGCCAATGAGGACCCCGGCCAGAACGTCGATCACGGCGCTAATGCTACCGATGATACCCCAGGGCCCGCAGGCACGCCCGACTATCAGGCGCCCCGCCTAGCCTACACCGCCAACGAAGCGATTATGGGAAGGAATAAATTCGTTTCGAACCCTCCTTTCCAGGGCGACACAGTCCGGCCGTATCATTTCGTCAGGGCTTCGGTCGTTCAGCACTCCGCCAGCACCATCTTGGTGACCGAATTCAACGCGGATTGGCATGTTGTGCAGGGAACTTCAGACGAAGATCAAACGCAGGGAGTATGCAAGAGCCACCAGCCCGTATGCCCGTACGAAAACATCCAAGGAGCGTCCAGCATCAACTCGCCGGGTGCGTATAAAGTGTACACCGCGTTTGTCCTCGGCTCTCCAAACTTAGTGCGCGTCAACGTAAACATGATGACGCCATATCCCAATATCAATACCCCAGGTCTGCAGGGCGCCTCGACCTCCCTGGATTGGGTCGGTAGAAACCATGGCGCCTTTAAGCTCGGAACGATCCCTGGCGCCAACAGTAAGGCCACGCCGGTCAGCGGGTGGGATATGCGCACGACCAACTTTCTTTACTGTGATGGCCACGTTGAAAACAAAAACATTGCCGATACGTTGAACCCATGGGAATGGGGCGACCGAATGTACAGCCTTGATCCCCATGGCAGCGACATCAAGCAGTGATCGGAAATTTATGGTTCTCCCGCGCTTGGTGCTGCGGGAGCGAAAAAATTGAAGTTAGCCCACGGGCAAGTGCCCAGGGAACAACCGCTGTGCGGGCCGATCCAGAGGAACGAACGGCGCACGGCTTGGCGGAATCCCTGCAAACGGGATTCATTAGAATAAGGGAGAGAATCATGCGTTCCAACCGTATTGTCAAATCTCGTACCATGCTAGTGGCCGCGGCTTCTGCCGCCTCGCTGGCGTTAGTTTCCGGCGCTTTCGCCCAATCCGATGTCGGTGCTGGCCAGATCGTCATCTCCGCCGCCGGCTCGACCGCCCTGAAAAACTGGATTGTTGCCAAGACGAACACCTTTACGGACATACAACCAGGCACGACTCTCACCGTCGACGGCACTACGTATCCCCTTGCGTCAGATCCAGAAAGTTCAGGGACTTCAGCTTCGTACTGGACCAACGGCGGCATTTCCTATCAGCTGGCGCCAAAGAACAACACTTCAACCCAAGGCACCATCGCCGATGCATCGCCAGCCATCCAGTTTATCTATCACGAATCCGGCGCTGTGGAAGGCCCATTGGAACTTGTGAACGATCAGATCGGCACGATCGCCTACGTCACCGCGAACATTGACCGCAACCCTGAAGGCGGCAACGCCCTGTGGCTTAACTACAATCAGATCGGGGCCAGCGGTGTGACTAATGGTGCTTCGTTTAACGCCACCAGCGGCGCAAATGCCGGCAACGGTTTGACCCTCGGTAATTTTTACGGCGCTGGCGTCGGGCAAGCCGGCACCCCCGGCGAAACGTCTCTCTGGGTGACCGGCAGCGCCACCAATCCAACGCCGACCTTCAATACGGCGGGCGTCAATCAGAATGGCGGACAGAACGCCGTCCAATTTGCACTCTCAGACGAGGTTCCCCAACAGGCGTTCAAAAATGACTATGGCAATACCACCAACACGTATAAAGTTGGCGGAAACACCATAAGCGTTACGGGTACAAACAATTCCACGTTTAACAGTAATCCAATTGACATGGGCTATGGCGCTGGAAATTCGGCCCTGCAATTGGCCAAGCTTGGAACCGCCGGCTCCAGACAGACTTATCAGTCTCCCTCACTCATCAATGCACCGGCGACCGCGGTAAATCCACGGACGGGGGCAGCCTTTGGCGTCGGCCCCTGGAACAACGCCGCAAACGGTGGGCTGGGGAATATAAATAACCAGTTGATGGCGATCACGGCCACACCGTTGGTGTCCAACCCCGGAACCGGATTGACGGAGATTAATCGATCGGATGCGGACTGGTTGGACACAGAGAGCCGTCTGGCAAACGGGGCCAGGTTTAACATGAGCACGCGCGACACCGGCTCGGGCACGCGCAATGACTTTGCAAATAATGTGGGCGTCGATCCCAGTTATGCATCCGGACACAACGACAATGGCAATGGCAACCTGACCAACGGTGTTAACAATGCCGTTTTCGACCAGGTGTCGATTGGGCCGGCAATGCGGTTTTCCAACAAGAC
>JBEKXM010000197.1:0-8042 GCA_049512115.1 Tepidisphaeraceae bacterium
CAAACGCTGAATGATGTCGCTTCCCTGATCTCCCAGGCGCTGGAGGAGGTCGACGAGAAGACGCCTTCGGAAATCAAGATCCATGCGGCGACCTGCACGCTGATTTTCAAAGGCGGACCGCAGAAAATGGCCGTCTTGGACCAACTCCTTCAGACCCTGTCGCCGAAGGAGGATCGGGAAAAGAAGAAGCTTAACGATGAGCTCATTCAACTCAAGACGGATCTCAGGGTGCAGCTTGAAACGGCGGACCGCCGTATCCAGCAAAGAGAACAGGAACTCGATGAGGTGAACAAGGAACTCGCGGCCTTGAGGATGAAATACCTGGCCGCCAATGCGACGACTCGGCCGTAAAATTATGAGCCGGGCGATTGACCTGAGGCGGTGTGCCGCAGTCGATAGACAAACTCACGGCGGCGATGGCGGCGGGAGACTCGAGGGCTGTCGAGGCGTTCTATCGGCAGTATTTTGACTGGATTTACCGCCAGGCCCGCCGGGAAACGGGGCGCGACGAGTCGTTTTGCCTCGACGTGGTGCAGGATTCGGTATTGCGGGTGATTCGGACGGTGAGGCCTATCGGGACGGAGGGGCAGTTTCGCGCTTGGATGCAACTCGTGGTGCGGACAACGTCGCTGGATTTGATGCGTTCCGAACGCCGCCGGCGCAAGCGCGAGGCGGCGGTCATCGCCGGGCCCGCCGACCAGGAACCGCCGATCGATGACCGCCAACCATGGCTCGAAGAACAGATCGCCAAATTTGACCCAATGATAGTAAAGGCGATCGAGATGAGATACCGACACGGTTGGACCCTGAGTCGTGTTGCGAGCATGTTGGGCCTGTCGATTGGCGCCATCGATGGCCGGCTCCGCCGCGCGATTCAGGAATTGCGAACCCGCGCCAAGGAAGAATTCGATGAGTGATTCAATGCCCGAATTATCCGCCGGCGGATTCCAGAGGAAGGATCGGATCCTCAGCCTAGCCCTGCGGGCTGCCCGACGGCGGCGGCATCGGCGGTTGGCCCGAAATGGCGCGGTATTTGCAATGGTCTTGATCGCGGGCATAGCGACGTGGCGCATGGCGGAACGAAAGCCGGCGACAGTGAAGAACCGCGATGTTCTCGCTCAGCGCAACGATGCCGTGAAGCCGAGCGGCGTGACGATTGTATGGATACAGACCGATCCAAATGTGTTGAAACGCATGGAAGAGCCGCCACATGCCGGGACATGGCAACGGATTGGAGACGATGAATTGCTGAAAAGTCTCGCCGACGCCGGGCACCCAGCGGGCTTGTTGGAAATCGGCGGAAGGGTTGTGCTATTGCCCAGGAATTAGAGCACGTTGCAAGTCGGCGTACACCGCTCAAAATCCACCCGCATGAATTCCCCCCGGAACGCCCACGGCGCTGCCGTGGGTCTTTCTTCGCGAAAGTGTACATCCACCTGCAACCCGCTCTAGCCCGGATTATTCACCACGGATGACACGGATATCACGGATACTCAATGCTGGAAATCAGTTATGATCGATTCCATGCTTTTCCGCGGCGCGCACACTGCGCGCATCGCGGTTTCGGAACGGTTCTGATTTATCCGTGTTATCTGTGAAATCCGTGGTTCCTCTGAATTATCCGCACTAGAGGCGACTCCCTCCAGCCCCATTACCTGGCTTCGTCCGATGTCTTCCTCTTTTCTCCGATGACAGCACGCCGGCGACCCATTGAATTGGGTGCAACGCGCTACGCCCGGCGCCGTCTCTGATCTGATGTCGGCACGAAGTTCCCGGGGCCAACACGATGGTTTGTGGCGAAGCCTGTCGAACCGGTCCGAAAACCGAAAGCTCGCCGATCCGCATCGACAAGTCGTAATGTTCCGCCGTGAACCCGAACGATCCGGCCATCCCGCAGCAGCCCGATGGCAGCACCGTCAACCGCTCGCCCGCCAATCGCCGCAGCAGTCCCGCGCTCGTCTCCTCGCCCCACAATGCCTTCTGATGGCAATGCCCATGCAGCAAGATCGCCGGACCCTCAGCGTTGGCCAACGTAGGTTTCTCCGGATGATCATCCCAGAACCGATGAATGAAATCCTCGACCATCATGGCCTTGCCCACCAGGCGACGCCGAAGGTCAATCCCCGTTTCCAGCCGCAATTGCAGCCAATCATCTTTCATTGCGCTCAGACAGGACGGCTCGCAAACCAGCACCGCTTTCACGGTTTCATCGAGAATGTATTCACGCAAGTTGGCCAGCGTTCGATCCGCCGTTCGAATGGCGCCGGCCAACAGCCCCGTCGATATCATGGCGCGGCCGCAGCATCCGACGGGCGGCAAATCCACCGAATATCCCAGCGATTCCAGCGCCTCCACGGCGGCGCGGCCCACCTCTGGTTCGTTGTATGCGCTGAAGCAATCGCCAAACAACACGACCCTGGGCCGCCCCGCGCCGGTCGCGCCATCACGCCTGGCCAGCAAGCGGTAAAGCGACCGTTGAAACCGTGGCAAACTCCGCCGCGGCGACAGCCCAAGCATCCGGTTCGCCACCCCGCGTGTCGGGCCCCAGCCCGCCAGCGCGTTAAAGAGCCCCGGCGCCAGCGACCCCAATTGATTTATCGCGCGAATATGCCCAAACGCCCTGGCGCGCAGGGGAATGGTTCCATTCAACTTATACCGCTGGGCCGTGTATTCCGCTTTGAGCTTCGCCACGTCGACGTTGCTGGGGCACTCGGTCTTGCACGCCTTGCAACTCAGGCACAGGTCGAGCGTTTGCATCGTATCCGGGTCGTCCCATGCCGGTGCGCCCGCGCCACCCGCCAGCGCCTGTCCGGTGATGGCCAATCGGAGGGCGTTGCCGCGCCCGCGCGTGGAATGCCGCTCATCAAGCGTCGCCCGGTAGGAGGGACACATTGTCCCCCCGATGGTTTTTCGGCAGAATCCAGCCCCATTGCACCGTTCCACCGCCCCACGAAATCCCTCCTGATCCGAATAATCAAAGTAAGTCTCCATCTCCCCGGTTTTGAAATCGCCCCTCTGGGCCGTCACGCGAAGATGCTCGGTGATGCTGCCGGGTCCGCCCGCCCGGACAATCATCCCCGGATTGAGAATCCCCGCCGGATCGAACACCTTTTTGATCTCGGCGAAGGCCTCGATCAATTGCGGCCCGTAAAACGTCTCCAGAAGCGGTCCGCGAGCGCGGCCGTCTCCGTGTTCCCCGGACATGACGCCCCCGCAATCACGCGCCAGCTCCGCCACCTCGATCGCGATGTCGCGCATGGATTGAAGGTCGTTCGGCTCGTGGAGGTCGAGCATCGGCCGCACGTGCAGAACTCCCACCGAGGCGTGCGCGTAATAGGCCGCGGACGTCCCGTGCGCCGCGACGATCCGGCGGAATTCTTTGACGAATCTCGCCAGGTTTTCGACGGGGACCGAATTGTCTTCGACGAATGTCACCGGCTTGCGCGTACCGGAAACATTGTGCAGCAGCGCTTCGCCGGCCTTGCGCAGCGTCCACGCCCGTAGCATCTGCCCGGAATCCCGATAAACCGCGATGGCCGAGTTCGGCAGGATCGCGCGCAAGGCATCGAACCGCGAATTGAGCTGATCCATTCTGGTCCCCTCTCCCGAAGTACCGGGAGAGGGGGAAATGGCAAATGCGCTGGCGCTTGACGTCTCCGGCCGCTCCGCTTGATATTCAACGTACAGCGCCGCATTTGCATTCTCGCCCCGGATCTTCGGAATCAGTTCAGCGTATTGCCGGCATTCAGTGTTGCTTCGAGCGGCGCCGAGCACCACGTCATCGAGCAATTCGACGGCAGACGCGCCGCTGGCCAGTATTGCGGGCACGCATTCAATGGCCGCATCGACCGAATCGAATGCCGCGATCGACAGTCCCCGCGCCGCCGGCGTCGGATGAAGCTTCAGCTTCGCCCCAATTACAACCGCCAGCGTCCCTTCGCTTCCGCAAATCAGACCGGAAAGATCAAGCTCCTCAGCAACCACCCCGCTGTCCAGTTGGCTTAGAATCAGATCCAGCCCATACCCCGCATTGCGCCGCACCAGCTTGGGAAATTTGCGGCGAATCTCATCGGCGTATCGCTGAACGATCGACATTACCTGCTGGGCAAGCCGTAGCGCCGCCGCATCCCGTCGTCCCGCCCCCGGCTCCAGCCACGTCTCTCGGCCGTCCGACAGAACCACTTGAACTCCGGCAAGATTTTCGCTGGTTCGACCATACCGCACGGAACGCGCGCCCGCCGCGTTATTGCCGATGCAACCCCCGATCGACGCTTGAGCCATCGACGCCGGGTCCACCGCAAAAAAAAGACCGGTTCCCCGCTCCGCCAGCGCGCAATTCAACTCGTCGATCGTTACGCCCGGCTCGACCTGGCAACTCCGGCCCGGCGCGTCAACATCCACCACCCGGCGAAAATTCGGCGACAGATCGAAGACGACGGCGTGGTTGACCCCTTGACCGGCCAGGCTCGTCCCCCCGCCACGCGGCAACACCGCCACCCCGTGCTCGCCACAATATCGCATCGCACGCCGCAGCCCCTCGGCATCCCGCGGCAACACCACGCCGATCGGCTCAACCTGATACAGCGAGGCATCCGTCGCGTAGAGCAGTCGGTCGTGACGATCGAAACGAACCTCGCCAACGTCCATGCCGGACAAATCCCCGGCAATCGCCGCGCGGCGGCTCTCCAAAACCGTCATCATCGGGTCGGTGTATTCATTGCCAAGGACCGGAATCGCAAAAGCCATATCAAATCCAACCCAGGGGCGTCGCGAAACTCCTCGCTAGGATTTCTCAAGCCTGCACCTTTGCCAATGCCAACTCTAGCTCGATTGCCAAGCCTTTCCTTTCGTAGGCAAAGACCTCAAGATATTCAATCGCTCTTGTGCATCCGACGTAAAAATTAGCCCGTCCCGTCACATCGGTTGTGAACTCGTTGGCCGAAGCGAGTAAAACACAGTACGCATCGTATCCTTTGGCTGACGCCACCGTGGAAAGCGTCAGCCGATTTTTCTGACCAAGCGGCTGATCCTTTTCCTTGAATGCGATTTGCACTCCCGCAATGTAAGAAATCCTTGCGGCTTCAATTGCCTCCGCCAACTGTAAAACGCGCTCGCGCGAAAACGAAAGAACCTGAATGTCTTCCGGACGAACTTCTTGTTCACCCATTAGCCAATGGAGCCGTTTCACGACAAGCTCGTTCTCCTCTCGAATACTCCCCGCCAATGAGACTCGCGGCTTGATTCCATCTCGGGCGGCGAATTTGACCCTCCAGAAGCTGCCTTCATTCGCGATCAAACCCTTCTCTTCCAGCGTATTGATATCTCCGAATTCTCTCGTCGGCACTTGCCCTGGCGCGGCGGCGCATGTTCCATATAGCACGTTGAAGGTGGCCTCCACGATGGATCGCGTGTTGCGAAAGCATTGTGTCATAACGAAAGACCGCCCACCGCGCACGTTCAATCCGATTGATTGCCAATTGGGCCGGCGCCGACCATAAAGATTCTGCGCGTCGTCGTAGAACACGTAGAGATTCGGCTCTGCACCATCCTTGACCCTGCACAGTTCCTTCAGCAAGCGGAATTCCTCTTCCAAGAAATCTTGGCCTTCATCGACGTAAATCGCGTCGTAACCCAGAGATTGCACTTTTTCGGGATTGCGCTGTTTTATTTGCTCCAATTTAGCCACATATTGGATGGCACGAACGATGTCCTCGACGGTCTCCACGCGCTGATATCGCCACAAGCCAGATTCGGCTAGCTTCCACATAAGAGTGTTGAACGAGCACACATCAACAGTCCCATCCGGAAGCTCTCGGCCGTTACGCTGCTGAAATGCAATGTTGATCTTCTTCCGGATAAAGGGAGCGAGCGAACGGTTGAAGCAAACGGCCAACAGTCGAGGAGGTCCTAATCGAGCGCCGAACAAGTCCTCGCTGGCCGCGATCAATCTTCGCTCCAGACAGCGCGCCAGATTGTTAGCCAAGACAATGGTCTTACCACTTCCGGCAACGCCGCGAATTTGCCGGGGACTACCTTCCCAGTTCATTGCCGACAGCCGCTGCTGTTCCTCGGACAGCGCCTTGTAGGCTTGCGCCGCCTCGTCGAATTGTTCGCCGAGAGTTCCCTCGCTCGTTCGACGCCGCTCACGTTCATTCGGCGCGCAATACAGGACGGAGGTATCGCCAAATGCACGCCAAACGCACTGAAGTTGATCGAGCGGGCAAGTATTGATCGGCTGCGTCGAATGCACACGGTCTGAACCCCCGAGCCGGCGAGCCAGGTGGGAAGCTTCAAGTACGTCCGCGAACAAGAACTCGGGCGGACAGAATCCGGCCTCTCCAAAGCGGCCCGTCCACGAAGCGCGGTGGATCATCGGAAATATGACCCAATATTTGAGCGGCAGCCATACGTCATTCCCGAAAGCACGCACCGTGGCATCCTTGATATCGAACATCGCGTTGCGCACTTGAACGATTGGATTGGCATTTCGCACGTTCGTCGCATAGCGAATGCGAATCTGACCGCCAGCTTCCAGACTCTCGATCTGATCCAATGCAACCGCTTTCACCTCGAAGACGTGGACGCCGATCTCCGGGTCAATCAGCACGATATCCGGCGGGCGGCGAGTTTTCCGAGCAAGACTCGGTTCACACAGTATTGCGGATTCGCTATTGTCGAACGCCCTGATCAAGGTAGCCAGCGCAAACCTATGTCCGTCGTTGCTGGCATCTTCCCAGCCGATGACCTTGCATCGCGCGCCTTCTACGATTCTGGCTAACTCCATCCCGGTCATTCGTCGTCTTCCATGTCATTGGGTAACGACGTGACAAAGAGGTTGCCATCGACTTTATTCACATTGGCCGGTCGCGCCGGCGCCCGACTGGCCGCAATCTTCGCCGCGGCAGCCGATGCAAGTACATCGCAACGTTCATTTTCCAAATGTCCGGCATGCCCACGGACCCAATTTGCCTTGAGCGCGTGCGGCCGAAGCAATTCGTCGAGCCGAACCCAAAGATCAACGTTTCTCACCTGATTCTTCGCATTCGCGCTTCGCTTCCATCCGAACAGCTTCCATTTTGCCATCCATTCCGTGATCGCGTTGACGACATATTCGCTGTCGCTGAAAAGCTCGATGTCGCAAGGCCCCTTCAGCGCCTCCAGACCGCGTATTACCGCGGTGATTTCCATTCGGTTGTTCGTCGTGTCGTGTTACCCGCCGCTGCGTTCCTTCGATCGACCCGTCGATGGGTGCTTGAGGATAAAGCCCCAACCGCCGGGACCGGGGTTGCCAACACACGCGCCGTCCGTAAACAGCTTGACAGAAGGCCGTTTCGCGCCACCTATTTCCATTCCCGACCCTTAAATTTGGTGCGCACAAAAACGCGGATGAGCGCGCCGGCCTACCTCACGATCAACACCGAGCACGGCGCGTATGACAATACCCGCTTGGAGACCGATCCAAGCAGCCATTCCTTCATCCGGCTTCCGCCGCGATGTCCCATCACGATCAGGTCCGCTTTGGACTCGACGGCATGGTGAATGATCTGGTCCGCGGCATGGCCGACAGCGACGTGAGTTTGCAATTCAATGGCGCGTGCTTTCGCGTCCGCACGCAGCCGTTTGAAGTCCTTCTCGTAGTGCGTTTTGGCCAAGTCCAAAATCGCCGTAGTTTCGACCATCGTCGGGGGTTCCGGCATCTGCGCCACGGAAACCACGCCCAAGCTGGCGCCCAAACGCTCCGCCAGTTCCAGAGCCGAATGAAAGGCATGCGCCGCCGCCGTGGAACCGTCGTATGCAACCAGAATTGCTTTGTACATGGGGTTCCTCACTCGCTGATTGTGTTCAGTTGGCCAGACTTTACCGGCAAGGCGGTGGATTCTCCAGCGGGCAGCGCACCTTCGGATTGCCGAGGCAGCAAGTAACGAGGCAGGAAGAAGGCATTGGCGATGAGCGTCGGAATCACGGCGCTGGCGATGACCGTCGCCACCACGTGCGAATACTGCGCCTGCGTGATGATCTTGTGATTCAAACCGAACAGCGCG
>JBEKXM010000198.1:0-7895 GCA_049512115.1 Tepidisphaeraceae bacterium
ATGCTGCGCGCTACCGGCCGCCAGCAATGCCCTCCCCCGACGGCCAGCCCATGAATTCCACGAACAAGCTCACGACTTGCCTATTGCAGTCCCGGCGCAATCGGCGTGCCGAACGGGATTGCCACGCAGGCCGTTACTGCTGCCAGCACAACCCCGAAGGCTCCAAACGATGCCAGGAACCAGGATCCATACGCGGGATCACCTTCCAAGAAACTCGTCGCCAAGAGGGAGAGGCAAGCTCCACAGATCCATCCCAAAACGATGCCCGCTAATGCTGTAACGGCCCAAGCGATGATCTCGATTACTGTTAGCGAGGATTTGTTGCTCGTTTTGGCTTCGGATGCGACCACAGCATTTTTGACGGTGGCGCCGGGCACCACGGGTAGCGGCAGTGGCGGAGGAATCCGTGTATCGGTGGGCGGTGAAGCCTCAGGTAGCGCACAAATCAAATCGGCGAGATCCGGGACTTTCTCGGCGTACAACCATTGTGGCCATCCGTCATGCCAAACAGGTGTTTGACGAAAAATCTGCCGTTCGCGCAATTGCGCTGAGGTGAATGGACCCTCATTCTTGCCGGCGACGTTGATGTAAAAGCCGTCCATAGAGCCCAGAAAGAAATGCTTCGAACCGTGAGAATGGTCGCCCGATGACCACCACCGCGCGGTACAAAGGTCATTTGTTTGTTGCCTACAGGCTACAGACCACCTTCGTCCGTGTCCATATTTTTAGATCGTGCAGCGTAAAGACAGGGTTTCATCTGTCGTGGGGCAAGTGCTATACGCGGCTCGTGAGCGACTTAAATTGACGCAGGAAGAGCTGGCGGCGAGAGCCAAGATGGATCGGTCGTATATCAGCGATATTGAACGCGGCGGCGCTTCTCTCAGCGTCGAGCGGCTGCTCAGAATCTGTCAGGCCATGAAAATCCCGGCTGCGGATGTGATTTCCCAAATCGAAGACGCCTTGCGGCGCGGTACTTGATGTTCGTTACCCGAGTCGTTTTTCGGTGCAGGTGATCCCGCGCGAGTTTTGCCGACCGGATTCGGCAAAGCCAATGGCGGGTCGCCAGGAGCGAGTCAGGAAGCCGGCGGATCGACGTGGCCGAATTCATCGAGTTTTGCATCGGCTGCGGCGTGGCGCCGCCGGCGGCGCTGGTTGAGCTGATGAAGCTGCGGCGGTGAATTTCTGAACATCATCGTTGTCAAGGCGAACCAACTACCATTGACGCCGGCTTCCGAAATATCCAACGGTCGTGGTGTTGCGGCTTGGTGGGTCGTAGAATCGCGGACATCTCCGCCTGATCCACAAGGAGCCGAACATGCAGAAGATCGAAGTCATTCTCGCCAAAGGCAAAGAAACAAAAGGCACCTACGTGTACGAGGAGGAACTTGGCGACGGCGGCAAGCCGCCGGTACTCAAGACCCAGTACATCCAGAAGTGGGCGCTGGGCTCCAATCCGCCAGACAAAATCAAGGTCACAATTGAGGCCGCGTGAGCGCTGCGGCGTTGCCGCCAAGCCCCGCGGCCGCCGACGATTTCTGCCGCCGGCATAAGCCTCGTCCTTCGCTAACCCTTAAGAGAGAGAACAGCCCCGGCATTTTCGGTTCCGCTGCGGCGGTCAAGAATGGTGCAGCCGGACCGTATGCACCGCCGCCAGCCCTTTTAGCGTTTTGCTGTCCGAGATCACGTCGTGGGGGATCAGCAGATACGCCCAAGGCTTGGCCTCATGCTGTTTTGCGTGCTTACTGGCGTGCTGGCACCAGACGATGGCCGCATTGGCCTTGGCGAGCACAGTCTCGTCCGTCATTTCCGATGCCCGCTTTGGCTCGCACAGGTATTTCATCGTCTTCGTCTCAACGACAAAATCCGGCTCATACGCGCCATCGTGGCTGTAATGAATCTGGAAATCCCCCTTGCCTGGCTTGAACCATTTCAATACGTCATTGTCGGGCTGTTCTAAAATCACCGCGAATCGTCGTTCCGAGTCCGTGTCGAACTTTTGGACTGGATAGAGGCATTTTTTGAAGCCCCCAAACAACATCCCCCTAATCATCAACCGGTCGTCCACGGGCATGCGAAAGTTCCGGGGCGTTTCTCCTGCCGGCGCCGAGTAGGTGTTTGGCCGGAGCGTCGTAAAGCCCTTGCTGACGTGGGCCTCGTAGTCGGCTGCCTGCTCACGGTAATGCTGGAGCATCTGCGAGTGGATCAAATCCACCAGCGCCCGCTGGTGGTATTGAAGCACGTTCTTGACGTCGTCTTCACTTGCCAGATAACTCTTCAGCCTTGTCACGACCTGGCCGGCAAGTTTGTAGAGCAATTCCGCGTGATCGTCGTAACTGATGTCGTCAAAATCGATCAGTCCACGTATCAAGTAATCTTCCAGCCGGTTTTCCGCCACCGTTCCGTCGCCGCTGACGAGCCGGTGCCGCGTCTGGTCGTGAAGATGCTGGATGAGGATGTCCTTTTCAACGGGTTGGAGATGGATGCCACTGGCATCCAGGTCAAAATCGTCAAACCCGCACGTCACTTCGCCTTTTGGCACGACGACGATGCGGGGAATGTCGATCGACCATTCAACGTGCAAATCGACGACCTCGGCGACGACCTTTTTCAAATCCACCTTCTCCGCCATTCCCGGCAACTCACCCTGCACCGGCGTCATTGCCTGCTGCACCTTCTCGACGATCTGTTTCTGCACCGCCTCGGATTTCAGGTCGGTTGATTTGCTGAGCACCTCGAATTGGCGGATCACCTCCAGCGTCCTTTTGGCCGCTTCCTGTTCTTTGGGCGATTCGAACAAACTCGGTGTTTTCTCGCCCACGGCGTCGGTCGTTCCCGTAATGCTGCCCTCGATGCGCGATGGCACCGTCATAACCTTCATCGTCTGATCGGGAATGTCCTTTCCAATGACAACGCCCGTTCGGATGATCGAATCAGGGCGGTTCGCTTCGTCGATGATCTCCTGAAACTTGTCGTGCGACACAATCGTGAGCCGATCCACCGCCGGCACACCCGTCCGCTTGCCGTAGGGAAGACGAAGCCCGCGCCCAATGGACTGCTCCACCAATGTTTTGGAGTTTGCCGCGCGCAATGGGACGATCGTATACAGGTTGGTCACGTCCCAGCCCTCTTTGAGCATGTTGACGTGAATCACGATCTCGGTGGGATTCTCCCGCTTTTCCACGGAAATCAATTGCTCCACCGTCTCGTCTTTTTCCTCGCCCCGCAGATTGGAATGAACGGTGATGACTTTTCCCTTGTACCGCCCCTCAAAAAATCCTTCGCTCTCGATCGTTTTCCGTAATGCGTTGGCATGCTCGGTCTCCTGGGCCACCACCAGCATGAACGGCTTAACCACCGGCTTATCGTTTTCGCGGGCGTAAACCTCCAATTCCACCTTCGTGTTCTCGTGAACGCGAACCCCGTCCTCCAGTTTCAGTTTCTCTAACCCGTCCTTGTCATAATTGCGCGCGTCGAAGTTTTCGCGCGTTGCCACGGCCGGCTCTTTGACGAAGCCGTCATTCATCGCACTGGAAAGGGGGTAGCTGTAAATCACATTCTTGAACCTCTCGGTCGTATTGCCCCGTTCGATCTGCGGCGTGGCCGTTAATTCCAGCCCGATAATCGGGTGCAACTCGTTAATCGCCTTCACGCCGGCCGACGCCCGGTAGCGGTGGCTTTCGTCCATCAGTAGCACAAGATCGTCCAGCTTCGACAGGTAGGCGAAATAACTTTCGCCGATGTATTCGCTCAACCGCTTGATGCGAGGGGCCTTGTCTCCGCGCACCTCGCTGTTGATTTTGGCGATGTTGAAGATGTTGACATGGATAGCGCTCGTGTCGAAAAGCGCGCCCCGGCGTACGCCGCGGCCGCTTTCATAATTGTCGCCGGTGATGATCTCCGGCGGATTGGTCGCAAAATCGGAAATTCCCTGGAACACGTATTTCGGCGTGTTCGGCGTGAAGTCCGCCACCAGCTTGTTGTAGATCGTCAGATTGGGCGCCAGCACGAAAAAGTGCCGGATGTTCTCCACCTTGAACAAATAGGCGACGAAGGCCCCCATGAGCCGGGTCTTGCCGACACCGGTGGCCAGGGCGAAGCAGAGCGACGGAAATTCCCGCTCAAAATCGGTGACGGTGGGGAACTCGCCTTTGATCGCCTCCAGCGCCTTGGCCGCATCAGCGTCTTTATCCAGCGAAATGATGTCGCACACGCGGGCGAGAATTTCCAGAGAATCCCGCTGCGGCTGCCGCAGGCTCAGGCGGTTGGCTATGGCGTTCACGTTCGGATTCATGCCGATTTCTTTTCCCGCCCGTTTCGCTTGGCCACAGGCCTAGACGACGGATTGATGTTGACAATTTTTCCGTTGCGCATCACCAGCAGGGGCGTATGTGTTTCCTGGGCAAGCCGCATGGCACGTCGTGCCGCCCGGCGCATTGCCGGCAACGAACCACGAATGTCCGGATCTCGCGTCTTGAATTTCACCTTCATCGATTTTCTCCTTCTTCAAGAAGCCGAGGGGCGCTTCCGGCGCTGTCGTACAGCGCCCAACTGTTGACCAAGCCTTTGTAGACGGCGTGAAAGTTTTTCAGTCCTGCATCAAACCTTCGACGAATCACCGGCTCGGGAACGCTGTGGCCACCTTGCCGCACCCTCACCGTGACGCGACCAACCGCAAGGTCGGCCGATGGCAGGCTTAGAAAAACGAGCTTGACGTGATACCCGGCTGCCCGCCATCGTGGGATATGCCGGGCATAATTCAAACCGGCGAGCGTCGCCTCAAATGCGAAGCTCCTGCCTGCGCTGACATTTGCCGCGATCTGGTTGAGCATGATCTTTCCCGCCTGCAATGCCGCCTTCTCGGGGGCAAAAGGCGAAATTCCACGAGCGATAAGGTCTGCGTTAATGAACTCCACGCATTCCGCCTCGTTGGGCAGGAATTCCTGGGCAAATGTGGTCTTTCCCGCGCCATTGGGGCCGGCGATGATGATGATCTTCCGCCGCGGGCGGGCCCTGCGTCGCTTCATTGCTTGCCCTCCCCGTCGCCGGCCACACCAAAGAGTGCCATTTGGTCCGCCTTGGGCTTCCGCGATCCGCGCAAGACTCTCGCCGCCGGGATTTCCTCGGCTGCTGTATCGGCCGGCTCCGGCTGGAGGAGATTCTTGATCTCAAGGCTGTAATCATCGTGGCCCCATTCGCACTTGGTCATTACGGCTTTCGGAATTTTTTTAATGGTCAGGTTGGCAAACGCCGGCTTGCCGGTGAACGACTTGCACATGACCAGGAGGCTCCGGTTCTCGCCCACTTCATCGCTCAGCTTGGCGAGCATGTTCCGGGTGAGGGTCTGAGTCGTGACATAGATGAAATCCCGTTCGGTCGAATGACCATGCTGCCAGTAGAGCGTGTCACTGGGGGCGTAGACAAATCCTTCCAGCTTGCATACGGCTTCAGCGAGCATCGCGGGGTTGAATTGCTTGCTGATGACCCAGTTGCCGAACTGGTCTTTTTCCAAGAGCGATGGCGCCAGCCGGTAGTAGCGGAATCCACCACCGCCTTTCCATCCGGTGACTTCTGTCACGCCGCCGGGGTCGGTGCCGTCGATAACCTTTTTAAGCCGTGGGATGATATGCGTGTGGCAGTGCTCGCCCAATTCCACCATGATCCAGCGTCGGTCCATCTTGTGGGCGACAGCACCGGTCGTGCCAGAACCGGCGAAGGAATCTAATGCCCAATCTCCATCGTTGGTACTCAGTTCGAGCACGCGTTTCAGTAAACGTTCAGGCTTGGGAGTAGCAAAAAGTTCCTTTACATCTGGCAGCAGCGCAGCGTTTTCAGCTTTCGCCTCCTGGTTGTGGCCGACTTCGTCAGAAAGCCAAAGCGTTGTGGGCACAACGCCTTCCCTGTTTTCTCTAAGATATCGCTTAAGCCTCGGTTGATTTCGGCCGTCCTTACCCCACCAAAGCAACCCGTCTTTTTCAAATTGTTCGATAGATTCCAATGAATATCCCCAGCATCGCCCCTTGGGTGGCAGGATTTTGTCACCGTGCGGACTGAGAATGGGAAACAGACCCGAAGATTTGCCGGTGGTGGCGTATTGCTTACCGCGTTGGCCGGAAGTCAAACTGACATGGAGGGGACTTGAGGCCCAGGGCCCGCGGGGATCATCATCAGGATTGGAATAGTCGCTGGCGTTGCGCTCGCTTCGCGGTATGCGGCCCATTTGGAACTGCGTCAAATCCTTGGCGAAAGCGAGTATCATGTCGGTTGCGGACGAGAACAGCTCGGCATTGTTATGAACACTTGTAGTCTTTTGCCAAGTAACCGTGCCAAGAAAATTGTGTCGACCAAACACCTCGTCACAAAGAACCTTGAGATAATGCCCTTCAGCATCGTCGATTGTAATCCAAATGGAACCTTGCGGGTGTATTAAGTTGCGCAATATCTCCAAGCGATCTCGAATCAATGCCAACCACAACGAATGTTCGATACCATCGTCATAGTGGGTG
Organism: Tepidisphaeraceae bacterium; assembly: GCA_049512115.1. Lineage (GTDB taxonomy): Bacteria > Planctomycetota > Phycisphaerae > Tepidisphaerales > Tepidisphaeraceae > PALSA-1353. The sequence continues at coordinate 6,504 of JBEKXM010000198.1, forward strand.
AATGCGGCACCTGTGTTGTAGGGCGGATCAATGAAGACGCACTTAATCTTTCCGGTAAATTCCTGCTCCAACGCTTTCAACGCCAGCAGGTTGTCAGCAAAAACGAGGCGGTTATCGAACAGGTCGTGGTCGGTGACACGGCGAGCGGCATGATACGACTTTGCCGGGACTTCCAGCAAAATCCGCGGCTCCAATCGCGCACGGTTCTCCTTGCCGATCCAGGTGAGTTCGAGTTTGGTCTTGCCGTTTGCCATGAATGGGCAGAGTGTACGGGGACCCATCGCTCACACAACCGCCGTGCGCGCTCCATCCGGCTTCGCCGTCGTGATAAACGGCGCGGCTACGGGTTTGCGGGCCGTTCTTACCGATTCGATCACTGCTTCCAGTGTGGATATCCATTTCTTGATGTCATCGGGTGGCGGGACGCCAACCGGTTTGCTTCGGGGCTTAGCGTGTGCCTCGATGATGTTCGAGGAATCGCGCCAAATCGCATGGACGGCCTTGTAGTTCTCGAGGGTGACTACCGCAACGGCCTCCATATGCCCGACGGTGATCTTGCTGTCGTGGCGACGAATGACGTTATTGAGCAAATGTTCTTCGATGATGCGTTCACACGCTGCGCGGACTCGATCGACGACAGGCAGCGCCGCTGCGCGGTATTCAGTCTCGCCTTGTATGCGGTGAATCTTGTCGGCCTTGCCGATTTGCTCGTTAAGCGTCTTCATTTGTTCCTTGCAGGACTGCGCATCCCACAGAAGGCCAGGAAGCACCCGTCCCGGTGCGGACCCGAGCCTTTCAACGTGCTGATAGTGGATGTCCACCGACTCGTCTCTCGCCGCGGTCTGTAAGTCGCATACGAACGCCAAGTCGTGGGTAAAAACGACCACCTGCCTCTGCTTGGCTTCTTTGACGAGCCGCGCGGCGATAGCGTCGCGACGCTTGTGGTCAAGCGATGACACGGGGTCGTCGAACACAAGTGCCGAGCAGTGCGATACCTGAGAGAGTTCCGCGAGAAACGCGGCCAAAGCGATGCACCGGTGTTCGCCTTCGCTAGCAATGTCGCTGACTTTGGCGGACGTGGTCCCGTCTAGTTTGACACCAAAGCGTCGCTCACCTTTCGCGCCCTTTGCGGCCTCCAACTTGACGGGCAGCGTCTTCATGCCGAGAGCCTGAAGTTCGGTGTTGAAAGCGGCACAGAAGGCCGTGGTCACGTGGGTTTCGTGCAGCTCCCCGCTCTTGACGGTTATTGTGTAGGTGGCGCAGTCATCCTGGCATGCTTTCAGCTTCGCGGCCAGTTTGTAACGTTCGATTTGGGCTAAGACGTCGGCCTTTTTACCTGCCAGCCACTTCCTGTCGGTGAGTTCGTCCCGCTCGGCAGCCAACGCCTCGGCC
>JBEKXM010000199.1:0-7851 GCA_049512115.1 Tepidisphaeraceae bacterium
CAAACCGGTCCAAAGCGGCGCTCGCCGCGGCGCCGTCAACGCGAAATCACAAAAACCGTAATAGAACGACAACCCGATCGGCGCCGCCGTGAAAACGGCGAACCCCACGATCCACGGCGAGATGAAGGCCATGCCCTTGAAGAAGTTTCGACGTTCCTCGCTCGTCATGATCCCTTGGGTTAGTTGATGCCCAATTGCTCGCGCTGCTGCTGGATACTGTTAAACCGATCGTATCGCGCCATCATCCGCGCCTGCGCCCGGTGCATCGCCTCGGCCGCGTCCACCGGCTCCAGCGACACCGCCTGCGACGTGTCCACCAATTCCTGGTACATCTCCGCCCAGATCGGACTCACCGGCACGCAGTGCGCGTTCGGACCGGCCGCCAACTCCTGGAAAATCGCGATGTACGGATTCGGATGATGCTCCAGAAAACCCGCGCTCACCTGCCGAAGCTGGCAATTCTTGCAGTGCAGCGTGTTCAGCTTTTCCGAAACGTCCTGCCGGTTGACGTAGGCGATGAATTCAAATGCCTCCTTCGGATGCCGCGCGCCGGTCGGGATCATCAGGCCGTCAAAGCTGTTGTAACTGACCAGTTCCTTCCCGGCCACCGCCGATGGAAACGGCGCCACACCCCAGACGCAATTGGCCCTTCGGTCCTTCAATTCCCATTGCCGGTCCAGCGGAACCAACACCTCCGAGAACTCCGGCTTATTATTGCGGATATAGTTGGCCATCCACGGCCCCTGCTGGTCCATGACCTCCTTGCCCTCCAGAAACGGGTTTTGCGGTGAATCAAAATTCCCAAGACTGTTTTTGAAATCGTTCAGCGCCCGCTCGCCCAATCTCTTGGCATAACCCTGAACCCATGTAAACGCCCGTATCATCTCCGGCGAATCCAGTTCCGGCCGCCCCGTCGCCTGATCGGCGATCTCCGCGCCGAACCAATACCCCAGCTGCGGTATATACCAACTCTGCAACGGGATATACCCCGCCCGCACGATGTTCCCGTCCGCGTCGCGCTTGTCCAGAATCTCGCAATACCGGTCGAATTCCTCCAGCGTCCGCGGCGTGCGGTCCGGATCCAGCCCCGCCGCACGCAACGCCCCGCCGCATTCCTGATAAATCTGCTTGTTGTAGATCAACGCCACAGTCCCCGGCGTGCTGACCAGCGCATACAAGTGGCCGTGGTACGAACAACCGTCCCAGAAAACGGGCAGATAATAATCCTTCGTGATTCCGTGCGCCTTGGCCAGATCGTCCAGCGGCTCGGCCGCGCCGATCGCCGCGTATTGCGCAACCTGCTGGTCCCAGATTCCCGCGATGTCCGGCGGCACGCCCGCCGCCACCGACATCAGCGTCTTCCGGTCGATTTCGCTCATCGACATGTAACGCACGAATATCTTCTTTTCCCGACCGACCGTGTTGTTGAAATCATCGACGATCGCTTTCATCCCCAGGAATTCCGGGCCGTTCCACTTCTCCCAGTATTCCACCACCGTGAACCCGGCCGGCGCGTCCGATTTGTTCTGCCGAGATCCCAGCACGAGAAATACGCCTGCCGCTAGACCGAGCAGGGCGAACACCACTGGCTTGATAATTCTCATCGCACTTAGCTCGTCCGATCACGTCGCTGTCGGCCGGCGCCGGCCCGACATCCCCTGCCCCATGATCGCACGACCGATTTGCCACGGCAAGCGCCCCCGGCCGTCACGCGGCTTTCACGGCAGGGCCATTGGATTTCGTCGGATCTGGTTGCCACCGGAATGCAACGCTCAACACTCAACATTGAACTGAAACCCCGGAATTACGCCGTCTTTTTACTTCGACGTTGAGCGTTGAATGTTGAGTGTTGAGCGTTGCATTAATCCCAATTCCTCTCGCCAGGGCCATACGCCATTGCCCTGGGGTTTCACCGACCCGATTTCCAACCGGCCCGGCGTCAATCCGAACGCCGCGGCCTTGACGACGATCTTGCCCGCATTTTTGCCCGCCTGGACCAGAACAGTTGCGATTCCCGCTTCGGCCCGGACAGGGTTCGCCCCGATCCGCCCGTCGCCCACGATCCGCCCATCGCCCTGGACGGCGAATTCCACCAGGTCGTCGGCGAACGGACAAACCGTGCCGCGGGCATCGCATACTTCCGCATGGACCCGCACCCAATCAGACCCGTCGGCGACCAGGTCCCGCCCGCAGAGATCGGCACGCACCACCAGCGATTTTGCCGCCCCGGGCGGACAAACCTGGTGCGTCGCCGCCACTTTTCCCTTGATAATCCCCTCGGCAACCAGTTCAACCGGCGGCTTTTCCACCTTCGCCACGCCCGTCATGTACATCGTCGATTGCTCGTGAGCGAAGCATTCGACCTGGAACGTGAACGGTGGATGCGCGATTGCCCAGCCGGCGTCCGGCCGCTTTCGCCCGATCTCGCGCCCGTCGAGCAGCAGCCGCACTTCGTCACAATTGCTGAAAACCGTCACCGTGGTTGGAGATAAAAACGTCGCGAAGTTTGCGATGAACACCATCGGCCCGTCGTCCAGCCCCGGCACGTGAATCCCCGGCGGACGCTGGCTCTGGAAAAAATAATAGTTGAATTTCGGCAGCCGGAATACGTCCAGCACGCCCCCATGGAACGGCTGGCGATGATAGCCGCGCTGGCAGTCGATCCCCGCCCACAGGCTCGCCCCGCCCAACCGATTGACGCCCGAGCCCAGGACATGGTTGCACCGTCCGGAGATTATTTCATCCATCCTCGACGCATGGGATCGGGCCTGGATCAGCATCGGCGTTTCCCCCCAGCCGCGGGGCACCCGGCTTCGGGATTGCTGATCCGTCCAGTTGTCCACGTGATCGCCCCATTCGCGAATCCAGCTCGGTTTGCCGCCGTCGCCGCGCAGATAATCAACGTCCCATCCCGGCGACCCGGATTCGCGATCCCCTGCGGTGTAGCACTGTTCACCCGGATATTCCTCGTGGACTGCCCGTTGAAGGCTTTCGATCAGCGGACGATTATCCGATTCGTTCAGCGCCGCCTCCCAAAGAATGACCGATGGCCGGTTGCGGTCGCGGCGGACCATCAGCCGCGCGTTGAGGACGGCGCGCTGGCGGAAAACGGCGCCCCCGACGAATTGCCAGCCGGGATTGGATACGATGGCCAGCATCCCCAATTGGTCGCAGGCGTCCATGAACGCCGGGGCTTGTGGATAATGGCTTCGGTACGACGTGAATCCCGCCTCACGCAGCTTCTTCACGTCCCGAAAATGCGCGCTGTCCGGAAGCGCATTGCCAACGTAGGGATGGTCCTGATGCCGGTTGGCGCCGATCGAAAAGAATTTCTCGCCGTTGATTAGCAGCCCCCGCTCGCGATCGAACCGGATGTGCCGGATGCCGATCCGCGTGGTCAATTCATCGGCTAGCCCGTAGTTTCCCAGCACCCTCGTGCGCAGCGCGTATAGATGGGGATGATGCGGATGCCAAAGCCGGGGATTGGAAACCTCGACGTTCTGGACGAAAGTAGCGTCGCCGCCGGCGGCAACGACGTGCGTCGCCGCCGTTTGGGCGACGATCGCGCCGCTCGGTTCCGATAGCTCGTGAACGATCCGGCAATCCCTCGGCTCGGAGTGTTCGTTGCGGACATCGGTCCGGATTTCCACCGTCGCCGACTCGGCCGATACGCGGCCAAACGTCACGAACACGCCCCCGCCGCCAATTCTGTCCTCCAGGATCGGATCGACGATGTGCAGCCGGTCCATCACTTCCAGCCTTACATTGCGGTACAGCCCGCCGAAGTAAGTGAAATCCAGTTCGCTCTGCCGCTTTCCCGGCGGCACGTCGGGCAGGTCCCGGTTGTCCAGCCGCACGGCCAGCAGATTCCCCGGCTCGCCGAAATTCACCGCCGGCGTGAGATCAACCACGAACGGAAGATACCCGCAGTAATTCGCCGCCAGCTTCCGCTTGTTGAGCCAGACCTCCGCAACGGATATCGCCCCCTCGAAGTGCAGGTAAATCGTCTTGCCCTCCCATTCGCGGGGAATTTCCAGCGTCCGGCAATACCAGCAGATCCCCTGGAAGTTTCGCCCGCCGCTGGCGTTCAGCGGCTCCAGCCGGACCGAGTGTGGAAGATTCACCGCCTCCCACTCGCCACCCTCCGCGGGCTCCAACGGCATCGCTTCCGCCTCCGCTGGCGTTTCCATCCGGCGAAATCGCCAATCCTGATTCAACGAAATCGTCAGGCGCGCCGCCCGCCCATCCGGTGGGGCCAACGCCTCCAGCGCGCGATCGAGCGACTTTTTGATCGGCACTGATTTCCCCGGCCCGCGCACCTTCTTGCGCCAGGTTCGACTACTCAAATCCGTCGAAGACCGCGCCATCGAAATTCACCCCCCCTCGCCGTAAGTTTCCAGCGCCGGCAATGCTTTCCCCGATTGATCGAACAACGCTTCGTAACCCTGTCGCCAGACTCGCTCAAGCCCGGGAGTGGGAATCGCCTCGGGATACCAGTAGATGAATCCGATCCCATGATGACCCGGCGCCGCCCGCAATGTCGCCGTCAGATCGTGCAGGAATTGCTCCTGCCCCGCCGGCGTCTGTGGCCACTTCAGCGTCGCCAACCCCACCTTGTCCGGCAATTCCTTCCACGGATAACTCGTCTCGGCCAACACCACGTCCTTGCCCGTAATCTCGATCGCGTCCGCCAGGTTCTGCTTGAGCTCGTCGATTGAATCGTCCCAGGCGGGATAAAAGCTCAGGCCCACGATGTCGTAATCCGCCGGATCAAGCTTGAATTTCCCGAAGAAATACTTGGCCATTCCCTCCTTGCCGCCGCCATGAATGTGGATCACGATCCGGATCGGATGCGTTGGGGTTTGCATGGATCGGACGGTCGTCGCGCCGGCGGCGATCAGCCTGGCGAAATGGTCCCAATGCTCCGATTCTTGCGTGGCCGGAACGTTCAGCACCTGGCCCCGCGGCCACAGCACCCCCGCCGTGATTTCGTTCCCCACCTGCACCATGTCGGGCATCGTTCCATCCGCCTGGAAGGCTTTCAGAACCTCAACGGTGTAATCGTGAACCTTCTGCTCGAGGGCATCAAAGCCAAGACCCTTCCAATCCTGCGGCATGAACTGCTTTCCCGGATCGGCCCAGGTATCCGAATAATGGATATCCAAAAGGAATAGCGCCCCCGTGGCTTTGATTCGCTTGGCCAGACCGCGGACGTATGCCAAATCCTGCACCGCGCCGAAATTCTTGACGTAATCCGGATCGGGCTTCACGAACAGGCGCACGCGAAACAAATTGCACCCGTGGGCCGCCAGAATCTGAATGGCATCCCCGCGCTTCCCCCCATCCGAGAAAACCCCGCCGGTCTTCTCAATCGTCGGCAGCATCGACACGTCGCACCCGGTGATGAAGGATTGATCCGCGCCCCTGGCCAGGCTGCACACTAAAACGCAGCAGGCGAAGATGATGCGCTGTCGAAAGCGTCCCCATGTCCAGTGAAGTGCCATGAGGGCCTCTTAATAGACAAACGCTTCATCCACCACGCTTCCGTCGGGGGAATGAATCGAAAAAATAGGTGCTGCACGAGGATCGTTGAACGGGACCCAGGAGTTCTTGGAGCCGGGGAGCTTCACCATGGTCCCGGAATTGAGGAAGTCTCGCTGATTATACAAGGAAACCGAGCCGGGCGGTTGGCCCTTGGCCTGGGCATCGGCAATCGCATTTTCCAGGCGCTTCTTGAAGTCGTCGGTGTACTTGGCCAGATAGGCGCAGAATTGCTTCCCGCCGTTGTCGTATGTGTAAACCTCTGCCATGACGGCGGTCTTGCCGTCGTGGTCGAACGGCGCGACGCGGAACGCGCTGTCCTTGAACCAGCTTTGGCCGTCATCGTCTGAGTAATACGCCATCGCAAGATTTGGTTTGCGTTGCGGCCAAAACTGGAACGCCAGGGCAAGGGCCGCAATGGCGAGAAGGGCGATCGCAACCGCGACGCCCATCTTTTTATCATCAGCCAGCTTTTTGCGAATAAACATATTTTGATGACTACTTTGGATTAAGACAAATTTCTTGCGAAGTTACGGCGCCGAGCATAACGCTGTCGGCGTGAAAGTCGCCGTACAGGATGTTGCAGGCCGTGTTACCGAGGTGGCGGAAGCGCATGTCCGCGTCGTCGCGCCCCCCCGGCCCGTTAAACAGCGTCGATGCATAATCCTGGTTTGCCGCCTGGAGGTAGGATTTGGTGATGTTTCCATATTGGCTGCCCACATTCGACCCGTTGATGACCGGACAACCGATCGCGATGGGATTGCCGTAATCAACTGGCTGGTAGGACGTGTTCGGAGGCAGGCTCGGATAACAAAGCCCTGTGCTGGTATTGTTTTTGCCTGATGCCGCGTAATTGTCGATTGAGTAGCTGAACCCATAAACCGCGCCGTAATTCACTCCCTGTCCAATATTGCAGGAGGTGCACCACAACATCATGACGTTGGCGGACTGTTTAATCGAAGAAAGGTGGCGCATGGGAAACCCGCCGGCGTAGCCATTGACGTAAGGATCCCACTCCACGCCTCCCGTGCCATTGTCGGCGATCCCAAAGGCGCGGCAATTGGCGTGGTACGCCATCGCGTGGAAGTACCACGGCACGTTGCCGACGTCCGTATCCTGAAAGACGGCCGAATCCTGAAGTGGCATAAACAAATTAGATCCGGCCGGATAAGGCGGATTTCCCGGCAGCGGATTTGGCAGTGTGGTCTTGTTGTAGAGCAGCGTCAGCGTGTCCGCCAGCGTGAAGTAGTATTTGGAACTCCACGATGGCGGCAGCCAGCCCTGGTTCTCGGTTACATAAATCTGCACCATCTGCCCGATGCTGCGAAGATTCGACTGGCATTCGATCAAATTCGCTTGCTGCCTCGCCTTGTTCAGCGCCGGAAGCAAAACGGATATCAGCAGCGCGATGATCCCTATCACCACCAGCAACTCGACCAACGTGAACCCCGCCGCTCGCGATCGTCTCATGTGTCGCTCCTGGTCCGAATGGACGTATCCGCCCGTCCTCAATTGCCACTCTATTCTACTGGCTTTGAAGAACCCGGCTATCCACAACTGCGAATAAACCATTCAAATTTACGACACGCCAGTCGGCGGTCTGACGCGCCGCCCGACATTCTTGGCATTTCGCCGCCCGTTTACGCACAATGGACCGGTCGCGCTCATGCTCAAAGTCCTGTTTATCCTGGCGCCGATTCTGGCCGTCGTCCTCATGGGCGCCGCCGTTACCTTCGCCGGCGAGTTGCCCCGAACGCGGCCCACCATGGACTTCGGCTGGCGGTTTCTCCTCGGCGATCCACCGAGCGCCCAGCTCGCCGATTTCGACGACTCGGCCTGGCGGCCGGTCGATCTGCCCCACGACTGGAGCATCTTCGGCCCGTTCGACGAAACCGCCCCCGCGCGCGGCGGCGGCGCTTACCTCCCCACCGGCGTCGGTTGGTATCGAAAAACCTTCCAGATTCCCGATGCCTTCCAAAATCGCCAGGTCCGAATCGAATTCGACGGTGTCTACGAAAACAGCGACGTCTGGATCAACGGCCACTGGCTCGGCAAACGCCCCTTCGGATATATCAGCTTTTCTTACGATCTCGCGGCCTACCTGAAGTTCAACCAACAGCCGAACGTACTGGCGGTCCGCGTGGACAATTCCGTCCAACCGAATTCCCGCTGGTACAGCGGCTCGGGCATCTACCGCCACACCTGGCTCAGCGTTACCGATCCCCTGTCGATCGCGCCCGGCGGGGTCTATGCCATCACCCCGCAGGTCAGCGAAACCAACGCGACCGTTCAGATTGCCACCCAGGTCGT
>JBEKXM010000200.1:0-7848 GCA_049512115.1 Tepidisphaeraceae bacterium
TTCAAGGATAATCCCGCCTGGGAATGACCTGTCCTTTATCGTTTTTGGGTATACCCAAGGGTATCCCCACGTGGGGATACCCTGCTGTTTCGTTTGAGCCTTATGTATCAAGGGTTTCTGCGACTTTTCGTCTCGTCTGATACCCCCGACAGCCGTCCTTTTTCTCTGGGGCTCGCCCCTCACGGGCCTCGACCCTCTCGCTCACGCTCGAAACGAGAAAGAGTCCGGCTCCTCGTCCGCCTCACGGCGGACTCGGGTTGACCTCACGGTTCATTGCACGGGTTCTCGACGGGGTCTCTGAAACCGGGGAGCGAACGCAACCAACGGGTACAACCGAGGGGGCTGCGCCCCCACTCTAAACAGGTTAAGGAGAAAGCCGCCACGGGCGAGAACGAGGAGCGTCTTTCACATGATCGCCGGCGTCAACCGCCGGCTTTTTGACCCCCTGCGCCCAGCAGCCAAAAGGATCATCTTCCGCTGCCGCAACGCTTGGAGCCTACAGGCACCCTGCGGCCGTCAAGCCGCAGGGGCGTTGACTGCCGCAGGGTACCCGCCTGTATCGGCTCCGCGTAAGCGGCAGCAGGAAGCCGCCGTCAGGTCGAAATTAGCAGCCAAACACATATCCCATGGGAATTGACATCTATGCCCGCTGGCGTGACCAGACGGGCGATGAGGAGGAGGCGCAATACAAGGCCGGCTTCGATTCAACAGTTGGCGATATCGGCTATCTTCGCGAGGCCTACCACGGCTCCCCGTATGCCACCCGCCACCTTGTGCCGGAAGCCTTCGAGCAGGGTGATGGCGCCCTCATCCCCGCAACGAGATTGCGGGAACGCTTGCCGGAAACGCTCCGGCTCGCCGAGGAGCGGGAGCGGACGATTTACGGGGCGAAGTCGGCGGAGGACATCGAGCCGACGTTGCAAAGCTACAGGGCATTCGTTGAGCTTTGTGAGCGGATGGAGGAGAAGACCGGCCAGCCGGTGAAAATCATCGCCTCGTGGTGAAACCGCCCCCGCGTTCAGGTCGAAATTACCAGCCAATGCAAAAAATCATGAACACCCAGGAACAGCCCAAAGTCGAACCGGTGACGGTTGACGAAAAGCTCAACGACATCCGGAAGCGGCTTGGCCGAATCGAGATGCACCTCATCGCGATTCGAGGCCCAAGGCCGCCGAAAAAGGAGCAATAGGAGCTATTGCACAGACACCCCGCCAAAAAAGCGGGGTGTTTTGTTTTGGCTGCTGGGCTTGACCGCCTGTGGCGGCCCCACCCCCTGACCCCCGCCGGATGCCTCCCCCGGGGGAAATGAATAATTGTCTGTCGCGAAAAATCACCATGTTTGAAAATCCAAACATTTGCCGTACATTATTGGCCAGCATCGGGGAGAGCGAGGCCGTGTTTGCGGTCGTCTCTGCGCTCGCGATGTTCGTGCAAAAGACGTTGGCCCCTCTCGGCCAGATCGTGGGGATTGGTGGTAAGTACCTCGCGCACTATTTACGCCCACACGCTTGCTGACCGCCCGCAGTCGGAATGGGAGACGCTTGATGTGCATGCCGCCGCGGTATCTCGGCTGGCTGGAGTGTTTGCCGCGGCTTTCGGCGGCGAAGAATGGGGTAAACTCCTCGGCCGATGGCACGATCTGGGCAAAGGTTCAGAAAGGTTCCAGGATTACATTCGCCGCACGAGCGATCCGGACGCCGCTGAGAACGAAAACACCCCCGGCCGCATTGATCATTCCACCTTCGGTGCCCAATACGCTGCCAAGACCGTCGGGCAACACTTCGGCCAGCTTCTCGCATTCTGCATTGCGGGGCATCATGGAAGTTTACCGGATGCGACGAGCGATGAAGAATTGACGCGCGGATCGACTCTGCAAGCTCGGCTAAATGCCGGCCCACCGCGTGTCTCGCCGGTAGTAGTACCGCCGGAAGATCAAAACGCGCCTAAACTAAAACTGCCCTTTCAAGCCACGCCGGTAAGAGCTATCGCCAGCTTTGAAATTGCGTTCTTCACGCGGATGCTCTTTTCCGCTCTGATCGACGCCGATCGCACGGCCACAGAGGCTTTCTGCGATCGCCCCAAGTCAGACGAACGCAACAAGCCGAAGCCTTCGGTTTCTGATTTGAGCGTCATACTCGACGCATTCATGCAAAAGATGGAGTCGGACGCGGAGCCAACTCCGGTCAACCGTATTCGCGCCGATGTCCTAAAAGATTGCCTTGCCGCGGCGCCGCTTTCGCCGGGCTTTTTCTCACTCAACGTTCCTACCGGCGGAGGTAAAACCTACGCATCTCTGGCCTTTGCCCTGCATCATGCGCAAGCCCACAATCTTCGCCGCGTAATCGTTGTCATTCCTTTTACCAGTATTATCGAGCAAACCGCTGATGCTTACCGCGACGCTCTTGGCCCACTGTCTATGCTCGGTCTGATCGAACATCACAGCAATATTGATCCCAAGAAAGACACCCGCAATAACCAACTAGCCGCCGAGAACTGGGACGCCCCGCTGATTGTCACCACCAATGTTCAGCTTTACGAAAGCTTATTCGCGGCCAGAACCACGCCTTGCCGAAAACTGCATCGATTGGCGCGAAGCGTGATCGTCCTGGATGAAGCGCAGACGATACCCGTTGAACTGCTCCACCCGACGCTGTTGGCCTTGAAGGAACTGGTCGCGCATTACGGCTGCACGATCGTCCTCTGCACCGCAACGCAGCCGGCGCTGGAATGGCGAGCAAAGGTGTTTGAAATCGGCATCGAAAACGTTCGCCCCATCGTGCGCGACGTTCCCGCGCTCTTCTCCGCGCTCAAACGCGTGAAAGTCGCGCGATTGGGGAAGTTAACGGATGAGCAATTGCTCGAACGCGTGGCCGCTGAGCCGGCCGTGCTGTGTATCGTCAACACGCGTCCGCATGCAGCCAAGTTGTATGATGCGCTGGCGGCGCGCACAGATGGCGACGGTTGTTATCACCTCAGCACATTCATGTGCGCCCAGCACCGTCGCGAAAAACTGGCAGAAATCCGCCAGCGATTGAAAGACCGCAAATCTTGCCGTCTGATCAGCACGCAATTGATTGAAGCAGGCGTTGATGTTGATTTTCCCGCCGTATACCGTGCACCGGCTGGATTCGATGCCATTGCCCAGGCAGCCGGCCGGTGTAATCGCGAGGGAACTCTCACGAAAGACGGCCAGCCCATTTTGGGTTGCGTCTATGTCTTCGATACGGCAACGCCGCCTCCACCCGGCCTGCAACGCTCGGCGGCGCAGTCCGCACGCGAATTAGTTGCTCAACATCCCGACCCGCTCGAACCGTCTGCCGTCGAAGCCTTCTTTCGATTATTCTACTGGTCACAAAAAGACCGGCACCAGTGGGACAAGCCGGACGTCCTCGGGCCTCTCACTGATGACTTCACACGTCCGGAAATCAATCTCAAATTCCGCACCGCCGCCGAGCGTTACAAAATCATCCGCGAAGAGCAGACATCGATTCTCGTACCCTACAACGAAGAAGCCCGGAATATCCGCGACCATCTTATGCTCGGCCACAAAGTAGACTATGCCATGCTCCGATCGGCCCAGCGTTACCTCGTTGGAGTACATGACCAATTGCTCAAGCAACTGGCCGACAATTAACTCATCATCCAGCATGAATCAGGGATATGGTGGCTTACGAACGAAAAAGCCTACTCACCTGAAAAGGGTATGTCATTTGATCGCGTGGGATTTGATCCGGAATTGTTAACGGTATAGGAGGTAACAATCATGGCTTTCGGAATCAAACTGCACTGTTGGGGTGATCTTGCCTGCTTTACCCGGCCGGAGATGAAAGTGGAACGGGTTAGCTACGATGTGATCACACCGTCAGCTGCAAGGGCGATTGTTGAGGCGATCTACTGGAAGCCGGAAATCCGTTGGGTCATCGATCGGCTTCATGTGCTCAATCCCATTAGCTTCACATCAATTCGCCGGAACGAAGTTGGAGCCAAGATCAGCGCCAATACTGCCGCCACCGCGATGCGCACCGGTCACGGGAATCTTGGGATGTATATCGAAGTCGAGCGCCAACAGCGGGCCGCATTGGTGCTGAGAGACGTCGCATACGTTATTGAAGCCCATTTTGAAATCATCGCTGGTGAGCCCAATGAAGCCAAACACGTCGATACCTTCAATCGCCGTGCCCGCGCCGGCCAGTGTTTCACACGCCCGTATCTTGGCTGCCGTGAATTCGCGGCTGACTTTGAGTTAATCGAAAACGATGCCGAAATGCCTGCCACTGATCCCATTCTTGCCGGTGCTCGCGATTTGGGCTGGATGCTGCATGACATTGATTTCAAGAACGATCGCCAAGCTCGATTTTTTCACGCCACCATGACGGACGGGATTATCGGTGTTCCTCGCTTCGATGGCGAGGAGGTGCGAGGATGATCCTTCAACGACTCGTCGAATATTACGATCGCGTGGCTAATGATCCGCAGTGTGCAGATTCTCTACCTAAGCCCGGTTACTCACTACAGAAGATTAGTTTCTGCATCGTCCTTGAACCGGATGGCCGTTTGCAGCAGTTCCAATCACTCCTGGTCACGAACGAAAAGCGATCATTCGCCCGGCAATTGCTCGTTCCTGGCCAGGCGAAGCCGGCGGGTTCGGGGATCAATCCCTGTTTCCTTTGGGACAACGCGGCATACATGCTCGGCTTTAAACCCGACGACCCAAAGCCGCAACGAACTCTTGAATCATTCGAGGCATTTCGCCAGCGCCATTTGACGGTTGAAAGTTCCATCAACTGCCTCGCCTTCAATGCTGTATGTGCATTTCTCAAGAGTTGGTCACCCGAGAAGGCGCCCGAATACCTGGATACCTTGAAAGATGTCGTCGGTAGTTTCGGCGTCTTTCGTATTTCCGGGGAGCAACGATTTTTGCATGACGATCCAGCGGTCGTCGCGTTCTGGGCGGGTCATAACACAGTCAGTTCTAAGAACCGCCGATGCATGTGCCTCATCACCGGCAAAGAAGACGAAGTGGCCCGGCTGCATGAGCCCAAAATCAAAGGGGTGCGCGGAGCCCAGTCAGCCGGCGCACTGTTGGTTTCGTTTAACGAGGACGCGTACACGTCGTATGGCAAAGAGCAGAGTTACAATGCGCCCGTCGGCCTCGGAGCCTCGTTCAAATATACAAATGCGCTAAACCAATTGCTCGGTAATAACAGTCGCCGCTTGTCGCTTGGGGATGCGACGGTTGTCTTTTGGGCAGAACACTACACGCCACTTGAGGAATATGTCAGCGATATTTTTGCTGGTGGACCGTTGCCCGCCGACGATGCGCCGACTGAGGACAAGCGCCGCGCCGAACAAGTCCGCCTATTTTTTACACAACTGCGCGACGGACACGCAGGCGACGATGCCATCTCATCCGAAGACCGCACACGGTTCTATGCATTAGGGTTATCGCCTAATGCGGCGAGAATCTCCGTCCGCTTCTGGGTGGACAGTACCGTCGGGGAGATGAAGGCGCGGCTCGCGGCCCACATCAACGACATTGATTTAGTCGGCGCTCGGGAGTGCGATCCACCTTTGATGATCCGGCGAATCATCCTTGCTACCGGCCGAGCCGAAACAGATGCCAAGGGTCGGCTGAAAAGCTACGATGCCGACTCTATTGCTCCAATGCTGGCTGGCGCCCTGGCGCGTTCCGTGTTCACCGGAGGGCCGTACCCGCAAATGCTATTAACCTCAATGATCAATCGCCTGCGCGCCGATGGCATCATCAGCCATCCGCGCGTGGCTACTATCAAAGCCTGCGTCGTTCGCAACTCACGACTGAAGGGTCAACCCAAGGAGGTGCCTGTGGCACTCGATGCAAATCGTACCGATCCGCCTTACGTCACCGGGCGATTGTTCGCCCTGTTGGAGAAGATCCAATCTGACAGCATGGGCGGCGATCTCAATACCACCATTAAAGATCGCTATTTCTCTGCCGCCAGCGCGACACCCGGCATTGTATTTCCGCGCCTGATCCGTCTAAGCCAGCACCACATGGCCAAGCTGGAAACCGGCCAAAAAATCTACTACGAAAAACTGCTTGGCGAGGCCATAAGCAAACTTGATGGCTTCGCTCGGCACCTTAATCTTGAAGATCAAGGTTTGTTTGCCGTCGGCTATTTCCATCAACGCCAAAACCTTTTCACAAGTAAGAAGAAAGAAGGAGCAATCGAATGAGTACGCCAATTCAGCATCGCTACGACTTTGTCTATCTCTTCGACGTAACCGACGGTAACCCCAACGGCGATCCCGATGCCGGCAACCAGCCGCGCGTAGACGCTGAAACGGGCCAGGGCCTGGTCACGGACGTTTGCCTGAAGCGCAAAGTCCGTAATTACGTGGGTCTCATCCATGGCGAGCAGCCGCCTTACGAGATTTACGTGAAGGAGAAGGCCGTTTTGAACCGTCAGCATGATCGAGCCTACAAGGCGCTTTCACTCGATCCCAAAGACCGCAAATCCAAAGGAAAGGACAAAGCGGACGAAGACCGCAAGTTGACACAGTGGATGTGCGCTAACTTTTTCGACATCCGCGCCTTCGGAGCGGTAATGACCACCGAAGTCAATTGCGGCCAAGTGCGCGGGCCCATCCAGTTTACCCTCGCCAGAAGCATCGATCCCATTATCGCACAAGAACATTCGATCACACGTTGCGCCGTTGCAACCGAGCGAGAAGCCGAAAAGCAGGAAGGCGACAATCGCACCATGGGCCGGAAGTTCACGGTGCCATATGGTCTTTACCGGGGTTTTGGATATATCAACGCTTCGCTGGCCGATCCGCAGCACAACGGCACTGGCTTTAGCGAAGAAGACTTGGCGCTATTCAAGAAGTCTCTCAGCGCGATGTTCGAGAACGACCGTTCTGCCGCGCGAGGACGGATGTCGCCGGTACGGTGCATTGCCTTCCGGCATGAAAATAAGCTTGGGAATGCCCGGGCCGACCAACTCTTCGCCCGCATCAAAGTTGAACTGAAGGAGGAGTTGAAGAAGGAGAAACGTCCGCCGCGATCGAAGGACGACTACAAAATTACCGTCGCCGCCGGCGATCTCCCCGAAGGCGTCACGGTGGAGGAATGGGTATAGCGGTGTACGCCGAAGATGATCTCCTCCCCATTTCCGCCTTACAGCATTTGCTGTATTGCCCCCGGCAATGCGCGCTCATTCATCTGGAGCAGCTTTGGGCCGAGAACAGTCTTACCGTTCAGGGTAAGCACCTGCACGAGCAGGCCGACTCGGGAAAGAGCGAATCGCGCGATGGCGTGCGCACGGTCCGCTCCTTGCCCCTGCGGTCGCTGAAATGGGGTCTGATCGGGAAAGCTGATATCGTGGAGTTCCGTGTCGAATCCGTCGGCGAGCGCTGCTTTCCCGTCGAATACAAGCGGGGAAAACCCAAAGCGCACGATGCAGATCGTGTTCAACTTTGTGCCCAAGCCATTTGCCTGGAAGAAATGCTTGGCATCATGGTGTCCGATGGCGCACTGTTTTATGGCAAGACACGCCGGCGTTTGGATGTGGCGTTTGACGAATCGCTGCGGAACCTGACGGAGCAGACTATCGCGGGACTGCATGAATTGATCGCCTCCCGTCTTACGCCTTTGGCTATTTATGAAAAGGCCAAATGCGAGCGGTGTTCTCTGATGAATTTGTGCATGCCAAAGGTAGGGTCTTGCTCATCGGGAGTGGGCAAGTACCTCGATCATGCGCTGACCCGCACGCTCGCCAACGGCGCCATGTCCGATTGATGCTCGAATTGTATATGAGGCCGTCTTGAAACAACACCTCAACACACTCTTTATCACGATCGACGGGA
>JBEKXM010000201.1:0-7841 GCA_049512115.1 Tepidisphaeraceae bacterium
CACCCTCCCCCGACAAACGTCACAATCTCCACCTCATCCCCCTCCTTTAGCAAGGTATCGTATTTCTCCCCTCGCACCAGCCGCCGGTTTAGCTCGACCGCCACCTTGTCCGGCGTGAGTCGGTGCGCCGCCAGAAGCCCGTGGATATCCGATCCCTCGGCCAACTCATAATCTTGTCCATTCACTTTGATTCGCATGATGATTTTGAGACAAACCGCGGCTCGGTTCCCGCGCGCAGGCGGGCGATGTTGGCGCGGTGTTTATAAATGATCAGCGCCGGAAGCGCGATCGCGAAGCACAAAAGCGGAAGCTGGGCGCCGGTGATCGGCCAAAGGCGAAGTCTTCCGACGGCGACGTACGCCGCGGGGAACGTCAGCGCTCCCAGGATCGAGGCGACGCTCACGTACCGCATGGCGGCCAACGCGATCAGAAAGACCAGAAGTGCCGGAACCAGGGCCAGCGTGTAATAGGGGAAAATGCCCAGCATGACCCCGGCGCTGGTGGCGACGCCCTTGCCCCCTTTGAATTTCAGAAAAATACTGTACGCATGTCCCAGCAGCGCCGCCGCCGCCGCCGCGCTCCACAGCAGGCAGGTCTGGCGATCGTCGACGCGGAATCCAATAACCGCCCCGGCCGACAGGGTCGGCAGCGCCCCTTTGAGCAGGTCAAGCCCAAACACCAGGGCGAAATATTTCCCGCCCAGGAGCCGTCCGAGGTTGGTGGCTCCGATATTCCCGCTCCCCGCCGTGCGCGGGTCGATGCCTTTGGCCTTGCCGACGATCAGCCCGAACGGGATGGACCCGACCAGGTAAGCCAGAGGGATAATGCAGAGGAGGGTCTGATCGCGGGTCATGGAGGCATTGTCATTTGTCATTTGTCATTTGTCATTAGTTACTCGTCATTGGGCAGTGCAAGCAGCAAGTGACAAATGACCAATGACAAATGACCAATGACCAATGACAATGCCCCCATGAAAATTTACACCAAAGCCGGCGACGACGGTTCGACGGGGTTGATCGGGGGCGAGCGCGTTTCCAAATCCGACCCGCGAATCGAGTGCATGGGGGCGGTGGACGAACTGAATGCCGTCGTCGGCTGGGCGGCCGTCGGGGCCGAGAATTTGCTCCAGAGCCTGCGGGCGGTGCAGGACGAACTGTTTGTGATCGGCTCGCAATTGGCCTATTCCGGCGAACAGGCGCCGGCAAAATTGCCATCACTGGAGGAATCGAGCATCGGCCGGCTGGAAATGGAAATCGACGCCGCTACCGCCGCTCTGGAGCCATTGCGGAACTTCATTCTGCCCGGCGGAAGCGAAACCAGCGCCCGCCTTCACCTGGCCCGCGCCGTTTGCCGCCGCGCCGAGCGCGTCGTGGTCGCGTTCTCCCACGACCGCCCCGTGCCGCCGATCGTCGTCACCTATTTGAATCGCCTGAGTGATTGGCTTTTCGTGCAGGCCCGTTGGGCGAATAAGCGCGCGGGGATGGAGGACGTGTTGTGGGAGCACAAGTCGAGCAAAGAAACCCGAAATGACAAATGACAAATGACGAATGACGAATTCAGAATGACGAAACGGCCATCGCTTCGGACTTCGGATTTCGGGCTTGATTCGTCATTCGGATTTCGGATTTCGGGTTTTTCGCTACGCACCATTTGCACGAACATTTCCCGTCGTGCCGCTCCGCCGCCTGGTGATGTACGTCAATCGGGCAGTGTTCCACCGCGCTCTTGGCCTTGTCATGGCACGGGCATCCGCAGCCGTCGACGGCCGGGTCGCGGTCGATCTGCCGAAGCAGGGGGGTTCCGCAATACGATACGCCGCAGCGGATGACGCGAAGGGGACAGCGTTCGCAGACCGCCGCGCGGGCTTCCCAATGGGGATAGACCCGCAAGGCCCCGACCCGCCGCAGGCGGGCCGTCGCGAATTTGCCCAGGGCCTCCAGAAAGTACCGCGTTACGCCCGTCGCTGTTGCTGATGTGGCCATGTCAGTTTTTATCGGCCCGTCGGTTCCAGTTACTTCAACCCCCCTTAAGACCGAAAGCGGCCAAGAGGGGATTGGTTTTCCCGGGATTTGCTGCCCAAGGATTTGTAAAGATGGGGGTTTTAGAGGATTGCCGATGATTTGTCCATGGCGGGGGTTGACGGCAACGGCGGGAACGATAGCGTACCCATTGTTCAACAAGCGGTTTCAACAGTGTCCAATAAAACGGTGGTTGGCGCCACAGGTAAAACGGATTTGAGCCCTGGTGCAACGGGCGCCCTATCTTCCGGGCCGGGGCAATCCCTGTCTGGGGGAACAAATCCTTCCAATCGGACGTTGCTGCGGTGGATGTTTCGCTTCATCCGTCCGGTGGTGCCGTTGGTGGTGTTGGCCTGCTGGTGGGTCGCCGCCGCCACAGGGACCGAAACGCTTACCCTTGGCGTGGCAAGGAAGGCCGTCAACGCCATTCAAAGCATCCATCAACTCGACAAGGGCCAGTCCCTTTCCTTTCGCCATTGGCTGCTCCGGGCCGATCCGGCCACGGGACAATTGCTCGGAACGCTGAAGATTCTCGGCGGCCTGGTGCTGGTCATGCTCGTCATCCGCTATTTCAAGGAAACGGCCAATACGCGGATGAGCATGAACATGGTCTTCTACATCCGCGAGGCCGTGTACGACAAAGTGCAGCGGGTGGGATTCGGCTTCCACGATGTCCACAGTTCGGGGCAACTGATTAACCGCGCCCTTTCCGATCTACAGAACGTCCGCGCGTTCATTCAGACCGCCGTGCTGGTGACGCTCGACATCGTGCTGGCGGTGGCGTTCAACATCCTGTTGATCTGGACGGTGAATAAATGGGTGGCGGCGCTGTCGCTGATTCCCCTGCCCATCTGGACGTATTACATCCTGCGATTCAGCCGCAGGGTCCAGCCCGTGGCCCGCGGCGTGATGGAGGCCGAGGACCGCAACGTCTCGATCATCACGGAAAACATCGCCGGCGTTCACGTGGTGAAGGCGTTCGCGACCGAGGGCCAGGAGATCGGGAAATACCAGGCCAATTGCGACGCCTTCAAAAGCCGCGTCCTGACGCGCATCCGCATGTTCGCCAATTTCCAGCCGGTCATCCGCTCGATCGCCATGGCGTCGCATCTGTCGCTGTTCCTGGCGGCGGGGATATTGATGATCCGCGGCAAAATGGCCGCGGGCGACCTGTTCATGCTCGGCGGGGCGATGGGGACGATCCTCGGCCGGCTCCAGCAGGTCGCGACCATCAACGAACAATATCAAAACGCGATGGTTTCCTCCCGGCGGCTTTACGAGGTGCTGATGGCCAAGCCCACGGTGCCGGAAAAATCGGGGGCGCGGCCGCTGCCCCAAGGCCCGGGCACCGTCACGTTCGAAGACGTCACCTTCGGATACGACCCCCGCAAGCCCGTGCTCCACGACGTGAGTTTTTACATCAAGGGCGGAAGCGTCGTCGCCATCGTCGGACCCACCGGGTCGGGCAAATCCACCGTTGTCAACCTCATCGCCCGATATTACGACGTGCAGCGGGGCCGCGTGCTCATCGACGGCGTGGACGTGCGCGATCTGACGCTGGCCAGCCTGCGAACCCAGGTGGCAACCGTGTTTCAGGAAACCTATCTCTTCAGCGACACCGTTTCCGGGAACATCGCCTACGGCAGGCCGAACATCAACGAAGGGGACATCGAGGCGGCGGCGCGGCTGGCACAGGCGCACGATTTCGTCCAGGCCATGCCCCGCGGCTATCGCGCGATGCTCGGCGAGCGGGGCGCGTCCCTCTCCGGAGGCCAGCGCCAGCGCCTGGCGATCGCCCGCGCCATCGTCACCAATCCGCGCGTCCTGATCCTCGACGACGCCACCGCCGCCGTCGATCCCGAGACCGAGGACCTCATCCGCCGCGGAATGCGGTTCGTCATGGACGGCCGCACCACGTTCATCATCGCCCATCGCATCAGCACCGTGAAGCAGGCCGATCTGGTGGTCGTGATCGAGCGCGGCGCCATAGCCCAGATCGGCACCCATGAGGAACTGATGTCCCGCGAGGGGCACTACCGTCAGATCGCCGAGGCCCAGCTCTTCGGCGATGAATCGGCGACCGAGGATTTGACCAACGCCCCCTCGCACATGAAGCGCGTGCAATCGGAAGGCGACGTCGCCGCCGCCATCGCCGCGGCGGAGAAAGAAGGTTGAAAGTGAAAAATCCGAAATCCGAAATCCGAATGACGAATCAAATCCGAATTCCGAATGACGAAGGAGCCTTCATTCGGGTTTCGTCATTCGGGCTTCATTCGTCATTCGGATTTCGGGTTTCGGATTTTTAACCATTATGTCTCTGTTTGGATTTAATTTTCGATTGAAGAAGAAGCCGGGCCTGTCGGCGGCGGCGCTGCGCGCTTCGCAGATCGAGTCGGAAGACGAAGACCGCTATCGCCCGATCCAATGGCCGCTGGTGCGGCGGCTGCTGGCGTCGCTGGCGCCCTTCAAACGCCTGTATTTCGCAGCCACCGCGCTGGGGCTCTGCCAAGTACTGCTGGATATGCAGAGCCCTCAGTTCATGAAACATATCCTCAACTACTGCGCCGATTTTGTCGGCCGAAAACTGCCGGGTCTTTCGACGACCGCGGCGTCCTGGCACATCGTTCACGTGATAGAGGCCTGGACCGCGGTGTTCGTCTGCTCGGTCATCCTTCAGAGATTCACCATCCTGCTCATGACCCGCGCCGGCGAGAGCGTGCAATTCGACTTCCGACGCAAAATATTCGCCCAACTTCAACGCCTGTCGATGAGTTTTTACGACCGCACGAAGCTCGGCCGCATCATCAGCCGCTGCACCACCGACGTGAACAGCCTCCGCGAAGTGAACGTCTGGGGCATCTTTCAGTTGGTGGCCAACGGCACGGTCATGATCGTCGCCGCGGTCTATATGCTCCACGAGGACTCGCGGCTGTTTCTGGGGATCTGCTGGCTGGGGCCGGTCCTGTTTGCATTGACCCGCGTTTACCACCGCAAATCCGCCAATCTCTATCAAATCGCGCGCGAGGGGTTCACCCGGGTCAGCACCAATCTGGCCGAGAACATCACGGGCATGCGCGTCGTCACCGCGTTCAACCGGCAGGACCCCAACCTCGACGTTTTCAACGGCCTGCAACAGATCAACACCACCAACAACATGGCCGTCGCTCGGGTCAACGGGATTTACCAGCCGCTTTTGGAAGTCATCCGTTACTTCGGCCGGGTGACGGTCCTGCTCTATGGCGGGTACATGGTGGCCATCGGCGCCAAGGGCGTGGGATCGGTCGTGGCATTCTGGATGTACTGGGATTGGTTCATGGGCCCCGTGATTACCCTTGGGGCGTTTTACAACCAATTGATGATGGCCATGGCGGGCGCCGAGCGCGTCTTCGGGCTTTTGGAGTTGAAACCGGAGGTTTGCGATGAGCCCGACGCCCACCCCCTGCCGCGGTTGCAGGGCCACGTCGGTTTTGAGGACGTGGTCTTCGGCTACGTTGCCGACCGGCCGGTCTTGCACGAGATCAACTTCGAGGCGCGGCCGGGGCAGATGGTGGCATTGGTCGGCCCGACCGGCGGGGGCAAGAGCAGCATCGTCTCCCTGATTGCCCGCTTCTATCAGCCGCAAAAGGGCCGCGTTCTTGTGGACGGCCAGGACATCCGCCACGTCACGGGCGATTCGCTGCACAAGCAGATGGGCCTCGTGCTGCAAGTGAATTACCTGTTCACCGGAACCGTGATGGAGAACATCCGTTACGCCAGGCCCCAGGCCACCGAGCGGGACGTGATCGAAGCGGCCCGGGCGATCGGCTCCTACGATTCCATCATGAGCCTCGCCCGGGGATTCGAAACGGAGGTCGGCGAACGCGGCGCCAGCATGTCCGTCGGGCAGCGCCAGCTTATCTGCTTCACCCGCGCGTTTCTGGCCGATCCGCGAATCTTCATGCTCGACGAAGCCACCAGCGCCGTGGATACCGCGACCGAATTGCTCTTGCAGCAATCGCTGGAGAAACTGCTGGAGGGCCGCACGACCTTCATCGTCGCCCATCGCCTCAGCACCATCCTGCGCGCCGACCAAATCCTGGTGGTCGACGGCGGCCGGATCGTCGAGCGCGGCACCCACCGCGAACTGCTGGCCGCGGAGGGGAAATATGCCCACCTCTACCGCCAGTTTGTGACCCCGGGACAGTGACGCTAATCCTTAATGTTGAGGGTGAACGCGAATTTGCCCTCGTTCTGCTGGCCGTCGGGAGCGGTCACGTTCCAGATAACGGTGTACTCGCCGTCATACAGCCTTGTGGGGATGGATATGATGAGACCCTTTTTGTCATTGGGGTCTTGATGCGTGTCTTGGTTGTCGACCTTGTTGCCCTGGCTGTCGTCCACTTCCAGAGAGCTGAAATTGAAATCGACCTCTTCCGAGAACCAAACTTTGACCACGGTGGGTGGAACATCGACCTCCGATCCCGCCTTGGGGTCGGCGTGGTCCAGGGACGGCTTGGCCAACGCTGCACGCGGGAGCACAAGCAAAACCACAATCGACAGGGCTGTCAGAATGCGTGCTGAAGGTTTCATGTCGGCAAGGGCGTCAGGACATCGGCATGATCGACTGCCGCCCGTCGCCGCTTAATTCGGGGAATCATGGACGGCTCTTGAGCCGTCACCGCCCGATAACTTACCTTCGGCACATTCGTCGCGACCGTTAAAGCCGACGAGGGTGCTTTATATGGCCGGGCCGGGGCCGAAGTTGCCGGGAAATTCTGGTTAATCGCCCATCATGCGCGACCGATTCAATTCGATATCTGTCCCATGAGGAAAGCTATGAGAAACCCTGGCAATCGGTCGCGGCGGCGCGGAATAGCGATAATCTATGTCATCATCGCGCTCATCGCGATGCTTGGAATCTGCTCCCTGGCGGTGGACCTGGGCCGGGTGCAGACCGCCAAGACCGAGCTGCGCCGCGCCGCCGACGCCTCGGCACGCGCCGGCGCGGCGTGCATTCCGCAGGGAACCTCGGCCGTGCGCAGCGCCGCGATTGCCATCGCCGCGCAAAACAAATGCGACGGCGCCAACGTCGTTCTCACCAATTCCAACATTTCGGTTGGCTTCTGGAACAAAAGCTCCAACACCTTCAGCACCAGCGGCTCGGCGGACAATGTCACCACGTTCAACGCCGTGCAAATCAGCGCACTCCGCACCAAGGCTAACGGCAATCCTATCCCGCTGCTTTTTGGTTCGATTCTTGGCGCTTCCACCTGTAACGTGACCGCGACCTCGGTCGCGGCGCTGGTGGCGGTTTCCGCGCCAATCACCCAATATGTCTCCGGGCACGGGAACCCCTGGCTGGCCGGCGAGCCCGCCGGCACGCTTGGCAGCGTCCCGGACGACAATTACCAGCCGAGCAACAACAACCATCCGTGGAAGAACGACATCGCCAATCCTGCTAAGGTGGACACCGCGTCGAACACCTACACCGACTCGTCGAAAGTCAAATCGTCGGACTATTCCTCTGGCGAGCCGTACGGATCGCCGGTCGCCTACAACGTTAACCCAGGTTCCGTCATTCAAATTTCCGTTCCGCAAAGCGATACGGCGACGAATTCCGGCTATCTAAGCTCCCCCGGCAACGGAATCAACTCCACCGCCGACGGTCAGGGTTCGCCGATTTACAGCGACGACGCCGCCAATCCCAGCCTTCCCCAGGGCACCGTCACCACCAGCGGCACAGAACACGGCATCTCGAACATCGCCACGCCGCTCAATTCCATGCTCGGTGTTTTCATGGACCAGAACGGCGCGACCTATGGCGCGGATAGCACCCAGGAAACC
>JBEKXM010000202.1:0-7778 GCA_049512115.1 Tepidisphaeraceae bacterium
GAGGCGATCAAGGCACTGAATGAAACCATCCTCAGGGGCGACGATCACGACGTGGTGATCCCCGGCATGAGGCTGAGGCTGCCGGCCAGGCCCGTGGCCACCACAAACTAGCGTCCATGCTCAAGATGCTTTTATGCCTGCTGTGCGGTTCGGCGACGGCGGTGGCGCTGCTGGAGCTTCGCCAGCAGCGGCTGGACCTGACGTTTCAGACCAACAAGCTGCACAACCAGATCGAGGCCAGCCAGATGCAGCTCTGGAACCAGCAATTGTCGATCGCGGTGGCGACGGCGCCCAACGCATTGGCGGCCGCCGCCAAGGGCAAAGACTTAAAGCTGGCCGCGGGAAACGCCGCCGTGAAGCGATCGTGGGTGGACGATCCGGATGCGAGGAAATAGTGCAAGTACGGCACCGGGACGTGAGCGCTTTACCAGGCGAATGAAAGCGATGGAATCCCGGCTCCGGTCCGACCAATCCGGCGATCACTTATGACCGCCGCCCGACGGGGCGTGCCCGCTCTCTTCCCAAGACACGTGTCCACCGCCGCCCGACGACTCATGTCCCTCCGTCCGCGGCCCCGTCCATGTTGATTCCCTGGCGTTACGCTCGCTTGCGTTCCAGCGGCCGTCGTAGCCGCGAGACGCGTCGCGGCCGTAATCCCTCTCGTGTGCTTCGTGGTGAAAGACGTTGCCGTCCCAACGGGGAGGTCCCTCGCCATAGTCGTGAAACGCATCGCGGCCGCAAACCCGCTCATTTATTTCCTGGTAAAAGACGTTGCCGTCCCAATGGGGACGTCCGTCGTCATAATAGGCTGCGGCGCAACCGCCTAATGCCATCAATAGGGTCACGGCGATCGGGGCAACTAACATCGTCAGGCATGATTTGGTTCCCCTCATGACTGCTCTCCTCGGCCCGGCTATTGAGCACAGGTCATCGCCCCCACAAGAAAGACGCGATCTTCCGGGTCCATGAGCGCAATAAACTAGAGAACGGAAACGGGAGGTGAACGCTTTACTGAGCAAACCGGCAATTTAGGCGGGAGGGGAATGGAAGGGGAATGATCCGGATGCGAGGAAATGGTATGATAAGATTATGACGTTGGACACGATTGAGGAACTGCGTTCCCGCCGGCCGTTCGAGCCATTCCGCATCGTCACCAGCAGCGGAGATCGCTACGAGGTTCGGCACCCTGAATTGCTGCTCAGAGTCAAGAATGGATTGTACGTGGGCCAAGGCGGCCGCGGGAAAGAGGCCGACCGCGCCGCATTTATTTCGCTGCTGCATGTTTCCGCTGTTGAAACTGGCGGAAATGGGGCGAGGAAGCATAGATGAACAAATGTGGAACGAAATGAATGGGACACGACCCTCAATATTGAGGGTCGTGTCCCATTCAGTTCTAGAGCTGGAAGGCGACTGGAAAGAGAACATCCGGAAGTCGATGCAAGTCACCAAGCCAGCCAAGAGGTAGCCGTGAAAAGCCCGGTGCTCGAATATGGCCACGATAGACCACCCTCTCCGCGGATCGCTAGGATTTCGGGGTGGATTTCGCTCCTCGCGGCAGCAGTCTTTCAACCGCTGGACATGTCATCCCGATTTTCCGGATATTCGGGTATTGCTTTGTTTTTGGCTCTGGGAGGAGGTCTCTATGCCGCCATTGCAACCCGTGGGCGATCAATTCCAGCGTGGGGAGCGCTGGCCGCCATCGTGGTCAATTTCATAAGCGCCGCGATGTACTTCAATTCTTAGCCAGCAAGAATCCGATGTTGCGTTAAGTGCACACTTCCGTTCTTTTTTGCTGATTCGAGCACGATTCCGCCGATGAATTATCGGACCCGGAGCTCTCCCCATGCCCACGTTCTCCCCGAACCGCGCCAAGGTGACGATCGTCGTGATCGTGGCGTTGTTTGCGGCGCTCGTGGGACGGGTGGCATATCTGCAAACCTACGGACGCGAAGCGACGATTTCGCGGGCCGACCGCCAGCAGCATCTCATCATGACCCTGCCGGCCCGGCGCGGCGATATCTATGATCGGAACGGCCTGGTCATGGCCGGGTCGGTCCAGACCCACGATCTGTTCATCGATCCGAAGTTCATGCAGGATAGTTTCCAGGAGGATGGACACAGCCTGGCGGAAATGGACGAGGGCCTGAGCAAGCTCGGCGCGATCATCGATCAGGACCCGTTCGAGTTGGCCAAGCTGCTGGGGGACCGCGCCACGAGCCGGTTCGTTAAAGTGGCGGCCAACCTGGACGATGACACCGTCAAGCAGATCGAGGCGTTGAATCTGCCTGGGATGGGGATCGAATCGGGCAGCGCGCGGTGTTATCCGATGGGCTCGCTGGGGGCGCACGTTCTGGGCGGGTGCGGCACCGACGGCGCGGGGTTGGACGGATTGGAATTGAAATACAACGCGCTGCTCTCGGGCCAGCCGGGGTTCGCGCGCGAGACGAAGGACGCGCAGCGGCGTCCGATCGGGGTGGACGCGCAGGATTATCTTGCCCCCCGCCACGGCCAGCATTTGGTCCTGACCATCGACGCCAATCTACAGATGATCGCGGAGGAAGAGCTGCGCGACGAAGTCGAGCATGTGAAGGCCCCTCGCGGCGAATTCGTGGCGATGGACCCGCGTACGGGGGAGATACTGGCGCTGGCGAACTATCCGACGTTCAATCCGCAGACGCTCAGCGAATCCACGCCGGATTTGCGGCGCAACAGCGCGGCCGTGGCTCCGTACGAACCAGGTTCGACGTTCAAGCCGTTCATCGCGGGGCCGGCGCTGGCATGGAACGTGACCACTCCGTGGGAGGTCTGGTCGATCCCCGGGCTGACCTGGCACACGCCCTACGGCCGGGCCATTACGGACGTCGAGCATTACGGCAACCTGTGCACGTGGGACGGGCTGGTGAAATCGAGCAACATCCTCATGTCGCAATTGAGCGAGCGCATGGGCAACGCCCGGCTGCATCGGGCGATGACGGGGTTCGGATTCGGAAGCCGGACGGGGATCGACTTGCCGCGCGAGGATTCCGGCGTGGTGTACGATCTTCACAAATGGACGCGAAAGAGCACGGAATCGGTAGCGCAGGGGTATGAGGTGCTGGTGACGCCGCTGCAACTGGCGCGGGGGTTCAGCGTTTACGCGAACGGGGGCAAGCTGGTGACGCCGCACCTTTTGCTGGGAACGGTCGATCCGGATGGCAACGTTCTTTCGCGGCGGCGGCCGGTGAGTTTCGATTCGCTGGAGCAGGTGATCGACCCGGAGACGGCGGCACAGATGCGGCGAATCCTGTGCGACGTGGTGATCCGCGGCACGGCAGCGGGAATGCGCAGCAAAACCTGGAACGTCTTTGGAAAGACCGGCACCGCCCGCATCGCCGAAGGACATGGATACAGCGCCACGCGATTCAACAGCAGCTTCATGTGCTGCGCGCCGTACGAAAATCCCCGGCTGGTGGTGGTCTGCGTGATCCACGATCCGGACCGGACAATCGCGCATTATGGAGGCAAGGTCGCGGCCCCGCCGGCGGTGAAATTCATCGAACGGGCGCTGACGTACATGGAAGTGCCATCGTCGCCCGAACTCCCGCTGCCGCCGCCGCAGGTCGCCAGCGTACTCTGGGATTATTCCGAGAAGGCGTACACCGACCGCAACGTCGGGGCGATGAAGGAAACGGATGATGACGTAACGGCGGAGGCGTCGGCGAAACCGTAGCCCCCATGGGGATTGGTCATTTGTCATTAGTCATTTGTCATTGGTCATTGGTCTTTTGCAAAATGCGCTTCCAACAAAGGCTAATGACCAATGACTAATGACAAATGACCATGCTTCAATCCACGAACATCGCATCGCCATAGCTGAAAAAGCGATAACGCCGGGCGATCGCTTCCCGATAAATCCGCCGTTGTACTTCCACGCCGGTCATGGCCGCGACCAGCGCGATCAGCGTGCTGCGGGGAAGATGGAAATTCGTGACAAGAGCGCCGACGTGCTTCCAGGGGTATGGAGGATAGATGAAGATCGAAGTGCTTCCCGAACCGGCGATGAACGGCCGATCGGCCGGCTGGCTTTCCAAAACCCGCGCGGAAGTCGTGCCCACCGCGACGATCCGCTGATCGTCCCTCTTGGCGCGATTGAGGGCTTCGGCGGCGGCGGGAGGGATCGAATAACTTTCCGGGTGCATCGGATGCGTTTCGAGGGTTTCGGCCGCGATCGGCTTGAACGTGCCGAGACCGACGTGAAGCGTCACCATCACGCGCCGGATTCCAGCCTCATCCAGGCGATTCAGAAGCTCGGGCGTGAAATGCAGCCCGGCGGTGGGAGCGGCGACGGCGCCGGGGGAGTCGGCGTAGACGGTCTGATAACGCAGGCGATCCAGATCGTCGCGATCGTCCCGCCGTTTGTCGCGCTTGATGTACGGCGGCAACGGCATCCTGCCGAGCCGATCCAACAAAGCTAACGCGGGGACATTCGCGGAAACGTCGAGCAGGAATTCGCCCTGGCCGCGATTGGATCGGATCATGGCCCGGAGGTTGGGATCGGCATCGAAAAGAAGCGGCGTCCCTTCGGCGGCGGGGCCGAGATCGCGCAGAAGCGCCAGCCATTGCCCGGCGGCCGGCTCGGAAAGGAATAACCCCTCGATTCGTCCACCGGTGAATTTTCTCAGAGTGAATCGCGCGGGGATGACCTTGGAATCGTTGAAGACCAGCACGTCCGAGGGCCGCAATAGATTCGGAAGGTCCGAGAACGTGCGGTGATGGATGGCGCGGCCGGCGCGAACGTAGTGCAGAAGGCGGGAATCGGATCGGCGCTGCGGCGGGGTCTGGGCGATCAGATCGGGCGGGAGATCGAAATCCAATTCGTCGGTTCGCATCGCCGTCGAAAAAAATCCTCCTTAAACCTTTGTGCGGCCGTACCACGCTTCACGTGGCGTTATCGCATCATCCGTCATAAACGGACCCCACATCACGTCGCGGGCATTGATCGCATAAAACTTTGTTTCCCGCAATATTCCGGGGTTTTTTATCGCTGGCGCAAAAGCGGCGTGCGGCTGTCGGCAGGGTTTGCTCAGGAGGCAGCGCGTGGCGGCGGTCTCCAATGTCAACCTCCTGGTCGCATCGGTGGACTTGCAGTTGGTGCAATCCCTGCTGGGGGCCATCCGCGCCGCCGACCGGCAGAGCGCCAGGCAGTTGCCGGTTGCCGTAAGTCCGGTTGACAGCTATTGCCCGCGTACGGTGACCCCCCAGCCGCGGTATTTGCCACGGCCCGTGCTGCATCCGATACCGCGGTATTTGCCGCGGCCGGTGATCCATCCCCGGCCGCGCGTTGAGCCGCCCTGCTCCGCCGCCCCGCCGTGCCCCAAGGCCAGCGTGCCGCATATCACGGCCGGGCCGCAGCCGCCGTGGAAGATCCTGCCATGGCAGGAACCGGCGGCGCCGCCAAACGTAATAAAGATAACTGTGCGCCCGCCCGATATGTTGACGATGGGAAACTTGATCGATCTGTTCTTGTAGGCGTGCGGGAGGCTGTACCATGTTTCAAATGCAGCAGGTTGAGGAGCTAATGACTCTGGTTTCGAGCCTGGACAAGGCCGCCCTGCTGCGGCAGTTCCGCGATTATCCTTCGTCATTTCCCGTCGATTTCACGCCGGATTTCCTGGACCGCCAGCCGCTGGAACGGCTGCGGCACCTGTTCGTGGCGGTCTGCCTGCAATCCCAACGAATGCCCCACAGCCCGAGTAACGGCCCAGCCGAGGCGGCGTGAACACAGGCGTCCGATAAACAGCCATCTCACGCGAAGCGCGCCATAACGCCGATAAATTTCCGGTCGGTCTCGTCGGAAAGGCGCTATGTCCAAACCCATCCCGCATTGCCCATTTCTGGATGGAGACGACGAACGATGTTCTAATTGTTTCCGGCTCGAGCATCTGAAACACGCCTTCAAGTTCTGCTTCGGCAGATACAAGGCTTGCCCGACGTACCTGGAATTGCAGGTTGAAGGCCGGATGCGCGGAATTGAAAGAGCGACGAGAGATGGGGAAAACCGATTCGTTGAATGCTCGATCTCCGTTGGAAACGCGCGTCGCCGAGCCGCGGCTCCGGCAATTGCTGGGGCATCTTGCGGCTGAGCGCGGGCTGGCGGAAAATTCGCTGCACGCCTATCGCCGGGACCTGGAAAATCTCTCCGATTTTTTGTCCGACCGAAAGCGAAACCTGCAATCCGCCGACGAACGGGATTACCGCGAATATCTCCATGCCCAGAGCCGCGGAGGAAAATCCACGCGAACGGTCGCGCGGCGGCTGGCGGCGATCCGGGGCATGCTGCGGTTTTTCTCCGGCGACGATGGCAAATCGGCGAAGATCCTTCAGCAACTGGATCGGCCTAAGCCCGAGCAATCACTTCCAAGAATCCTGAGCCGGGCGCAGGTGAATCAATTGATCGCGGCGCCAAATCCAAAATCGCGGTTGTACTTCCGCGACGTGGCGATCCTCGAATTGCTCTATGCCAGCGGGCTGCGGGCCAGCGAATTGTGCTCGGTGAAGTTGAGAGACCTGAATCACTCGGTCGGCGTTGTGCGCGTGCTGGGCAAGGGAGCGAAGGAACGGATCGTGCCGGTGGGCGGCGCGGCAAGGGGGGCGATCGAGCGGTATCTCTCCGAATGCCGGCCCAGCCTGGCCCGGAACGATGATGAGCACCTGTTTTTGTCGCGGACCGGAAAGCCGCTGGATCGGATCGCGTTGTGGATGCTGGTCGAGAAATACGGCCGAAAGAGCGGGATTCTGCGGGAAGTTTCACCGCATACCCTGCGGCATTGCTTTGCGACGCATCTGATCGGCGGCGGAGCCGATTTGCGCGTGGTGCAGGAACTGCTCGGTCATAGCGACATCAGCACGACGCAAATCTACACCCACGTCGATCAGGACCGGCTGAAGGCGGTGCATAAGAAATTCCATCCGCGGGGTTAGCCGCAAGGCCTTTTTGACAATAAGATGCTTGTTATATGACCGGTGAAACTCTTCGCAATCTGCTTCAACGCAGGCCATTTGAGCCGGTGCGGATCAAAATGAGCAGCGGCGAATCGTTTCGCATCCCGCATCCGGAGATGGCCGCGATTACGAGGAACGGCCTGATTGTCGTATTGCCCGACAAGCGTGGCCAGCCTTCGGAACGATTTGAGTTTTGTTCCTTCCTGCACATCGCGAGCGTGGAAACGGCCGGCTCGGTGCGATGAGCCGGCTATTGGCGCTTGCGCTCACGCCCATTGGGCGTCATTTTCAGGACAGTGACCAAAAGCAAATCAACGATTTCAAACGAACCGTCCTTCAGGTACACGGTGGCCAGTCGGCTCTTGGGAGAGTAGGCGAGCATTTCGGGATGCGACACGGGGAGCTTCTGACCGTCACCCAGCCGAAGATAAAACGGGACAAACGGTCGAGCGGCGTGAACCTTATACAGCGCTTCGGTGGTCATACTTGATTGTATAATATCATGTCTCGCCACGGCATCACATCGCCTGAAGTTCCTCGACGATTCCCTCGTGGCACGGGCATCTTGCCCGTGCGGACGATGTTCGAATTCGATCATCGCCCGCATGGGCGAGACGCCCATGCCACAATCACATCGCTTGAAGCTCTTTGACGACTCCCTCGGCTTCGACTTCTTCTGGTTGTTCCACTTTGGCGATGATTCTGTAGGCTTTCAGCAGCGCCTTTCCGGACGGATCGGCCAAATCGGCGATGGGAAGAAACACGCGTTGGGAGCGATTGGGGGAAAACAGATGGTG
>JBEKXM010000203.1:0-7776 GCA_049512115.1 Tepidisphaeraceae bacterium
TTTATGGAATCGTTCGCCGAACGCTCTTACGAAAGGAGATTTGGGGGGGCCGCTTTGGCGATTCGGCGAACTGGCTGGCGGCCATGGTCGCGGCGGTGTGGGTGGCGCATCCACTGGATACGCAATCCGTGACGTACATCGTGCAGAGGTCCGAGGCATTGGCAGGACTGTTTCTGCTGGCATCGGTCTATTGCGTGATGCGGTCAGCGGAGGGCGGCAAATACTGGGGAATCTTGGCCGTTATCGCTTGCGGGCTGGGGATGACCAGTAAAGAGATTGTCGTCGTTGCTCCGTTGCTGGCTGTTCTTTACGACCGCACATTTCTGGCGGGAACATTCAGACAGGCAATGAAGGCTCGATGGAAGGTTTATATCGGCATGGCCGGGACATGGATGGTCCTGATTGTGTCGCTTCACGTGGGTCACGGCGAAGGGCTGGCGGGGTTCGATCAGGGCATTTCTCCAATCGAATGGATGCGAACGGAGTTGAATGTGATCGCTCGTTACCTTCGGCTGGCGTTCTGGCCGACGGACCTGGTATTGGATTATTACGATTGGCCTATGGCGCGGAACTGGAGCGATGTGTCATGGGAGGGGTGGGGGGTGCTGGCGATGGCGATCGGCTCGCTGGCGGCGGTGAAATACAAGCCATGGCTCGGGTTCCTGGGCGCGTGGTTTTTTCTGATCCTGGCGCCAACGTCGAGCATCCTGCCGATCAAACAGGAAGCGGCGGCGGAGCAGCGGATGTATTTGCCGCTGGCGGCGCTGGCGTGCCTGGTGGTTGTGTGCGGATGGGGGATGGTTTGCCGGCGGCGACCGGTGTGTTGGGCGGCGGGGATCGCGGGTTGCATTCTGATCGTGTTGCTGGTCAGGCTGACCATGGGCCGGAACGATCAGTATGCGACGTCCCTGGATATTTGGACGGACACGGTCGCCAAGCGTCCGGACAACACGCGGGCACGGGTCAACCTGGGCGAGGCGTGGGCGCAGGCGAGCCTTGATTTTCCACGAGGATCGGTCGAGTCAATGGCGGCAACAAGCCAGGCGTTAAAGGAATTCCAGACGGTGCTGGCGATGGAACCGCGCGTGAGCGAGGCGGTCTTCGCCATCGGCCAGTCGCTGGAGCGATTGGGCAATCCGATGGCGGCCGAGCAACTGTACACCGAGGCGCTGCCCAAATACCCGGACGTCGCGGCGGACCTTCTGGTGGAGCGAGGAACCCTTCGGGCGCGGCGGCAGGATTGGAATGATGCGAAGGATGATTTCGTCGCGGCAATCAAGGCCAATCCCGGGGACGTGGAGGCCCACTATTTCCTGGGAGTTTTATATCAGCAGCAGGGGGACTGGGCGGATGCCAAGATCGAACTGGAAAAAACGGTCGGGATTTCGCCGAAGTACAAGGATGCGGCGGAGCGGCTGCGGAACGTGAATGGAATGTTTTGAATTCCCTGCGACAGGCCGCGAATTCAGTGGACGGGGTTAACCGCATTGACTTGGGCGTCGGTGTTGCTGCCGGCGGCGGCTTTGATCTGGGCCATGACGGCCCTGACCTGTGTGGGATCGTGCTCGGCGTGGAATGAGCCTTCGAGAATCGAAGGCCCCAGCGGGTCGACCAATTGGCCGCGACGGCATGTTTCCTTCATCCAAGCCTTGCGGATGGTCACGGAAGCGCCGCTGGAAGAATCGTCGAGTTCAACCAGTCCCGATCCGCAGTATTCAATCACGCCCGCCCGATTGGCCTCATCACAGATGAAGCACCAGTGGATCGAGGCATTGGTGTTGGCGGGGTGATCGGCCTTGACACCGCTCATCGGCGTCCAGAAGACGCGGATGTGCACGAGTTGTCGGGGAATGAGGCAACCGTCGAGACGCTGGGAGGCATCCAGACGGGCCGGTTCAACATTGTCCTGAACCAGCACAATGTCGGCATCACCGGCATCGTTGCGGTCGAGATACGCCCGGGTAAAGGCTTGGGAAAACTCATGCTTCTGGTCGAGGCTGAGCAGGTGCAAATTGCCCTGGTCGGAGGAGCATCCGCCGAGAATCACCGCGGCCAGGATTGGCAGAATGGACCGGAGGAGAAAGCGAAACCCAGACTGGTCAATGGAAAGGGGTTGCAACCGCGGATCCTCCGTTACGCCAATCCAAGCAATCCAAGGGCATCGCGTTCGACGATTCCGCGAAGAGATTCTCGCGGTACAACCGGGAGATTAGTTCCCTGAGCGAGCTGGTTAATGCTGTAAAGCGCCTCGATGCACTCGGTGATGGAAGTGAAGGGGAAGTCGCTCCCAAACAACAGTTTTTCAATGACTTGCGACTCGTGCGCGGCCACCAGGGCGTTGTACGCCTGCCAGGGGCGCGACAAAAGCCCGCTGACATCGGCATAGACGTTGGTGTGTTTGCCGAGGAGGCAGATGGTTTCCTCAAGCCAGGGCTGGCCCAACTGGGCGAAGATGATTCGCAGGGTTGGAAAGGTGCGGGCGACCTCGTCAAACAGATGGGGCCGGGCGAATTCCAGCTTGCTTTGCTCGGTGAACTGGCCGACGGGGTGAACGAGGATGGGCATGGCAAGCTTTTCGGCTTCGGCATAGAGCCGCATGGCGCGGGTGTCGCAGGGGTGAAAGTCCTGATTGGCGGGGGAAAGGGTGATGCCACGAAGGAGCAGGTGATCGCGCGCGGCCCGCAGTTCGTCCAGGGCGGAGCGCTCGGTGGGATCGATCCCGGCGAATCCGATCAGCTTCTGGGGAAACCGGTTGACATATTCGGCCACATAGGAATTGGGTATTTCCGCCTGGAGGTATTTGCTCTTGAACCCCAGAACGATGGATTTATCAACGACGGCCGATTCGGCCCAATGATGATCGGGGTCTGCGGCGGGGACGGTTCGCCATTGGGATTTGCCCGATGGCGAAAAACGGAGGGACCGCTTGGCCCCCGCGCGGGGAGCCTCGCCCAAATCAAGCTGCCCAAGCTGATCCGGGGATTGCCAAATATGGGTGTGACAATCAACAATCATGCGTGCCTGCAATCCGGTAGTCTAAAGGTATGCGATGAGCACGTCAAAGCACAAAACATACGAGATCGGCTACCGGCAACACGGAGAATCTCCATTTACCTAATTTATTCGGACGTTGCGGGGGTTTGGCTGGAATCAAAACCGTAAGTCACGATGGGACACGGAAATGCATTGGAAGCCGGCATCGGCAACCCCCTGCAATTACATGGGTTGACGAGCCTTTTGCGTTGGGCTACTGTTTAGGCGAAGGAGGCTATTCATGCCATTTACACTTCCGCCGCTGCCGTTCCCGTCCAACGCCCTTGAGCCGCATATTGACAAGATTACGATGGAAATCCATCACGGAAAGCACCATGCGGCATACGTAAATAATCTGAACAAAGCCCTGGAACAGGCCCCGCAGCTCGGCGGCAAATCGCTGGAAGAGCTGTTGGCGGGGAACTTGGCGATCGTTCCTGAGGGGATCAAGACCCCCGTCAGGAACAACGCCGGGGGGCATCACAACCATACGCTGTTCTGGGAAATCCTGAATCCCGCCGGCAAGCCGGGTGCGACGCCCGTCGGGCAACTGGCAACCGCAATCAACAACACGTTCGGTTCCCTGGAGCAGTTCAAGGAGAAATTCGCTGCTGCGGCGACCGGGAGATTCGGCTCAGGCTGGGCGTGGCTGATCAAAAAGGCCGGGAAGCTGGAGATCATCTCGACCGCCAACCAGGACAGCCCGATCATGGACGGGGCTTATCCGGTGATTGGGCTGGACGTTTGGGAGCACGCATATTACCTGAAATATCAGAATCGCCGCCCGGACTACATCGCGGCGTGGTGGAACGTCCTGAACTGGAAGACGGCCGACGAGCGGTTCGGGAAGGGGAAATAGATCGGTAGCGAAAGCTCGAGGAATTCAGCGTGAATGCCCCACGGCAGCGCCGTGGGCGTTCTCATTTTGGGGGGCGATTACTGGTTCACGCGCCAGGGGGTGGTGAAACCGGGTTGGCCGGATGGGAAAAAATCCACGTTGAACCCGCTGAGGTTATTGATGCCGTCGTGGTAGGCCGAGACGCGGAGGGCAAACACGTCAAACCGGCGAGTCAGGGATACATAGGTAACGGCGGCGCGTCCGGGTCCGAAGTTCAGGGCCTCCTCCAGGCTTAGCGCATATTTGGCGGTGAGGTTGTAGCTGGCATTGAAAGTGAACACCTGCGCCTCCAGGGCCTGAATGTAGGCGTCGCCGATGTAATAGCTGAGTCGGGAGCCGCGGCTGATGGCCAGGCCGGCTTCGGCGATGGCGGTTTCGTGGGTGTCGAGATTCCACTGGATGTCGGAGAGGAAAGCGGTGTCATCGGCGATGTGCCAGGTGAGATCGGCACTGAGGGCCTGGCGCGGGACGGAGGTTTCCGGCTCCGACGGGAAGAACAGGCCGCGGAATGAGACGGGGTTAAGCAGAGCCGGCGGCGGCTGGTGGGGATAAAAGTCGCCCTCGAGATCGAGGTCCAGGAAATCGACGCTTTGCCATCGGCCCGGCCCGCCGCGCATCGTTTCCCAATGTTGATGCAGGGTGATCGTGGCGCCGGTGATGTCGGTGATGGCGTCGACGTTGGGATCGAAGTCGTACAGCTTATTCTGGTCAACGGTGGTGCCCGAAGTGAAAAGGTTGATCTCCGGCTGGATGACGTGGCGGATGCGATGGAGGTCGAGGAGATCGGAATCGATCGAATCGTCGATGCGCCAAAAGCTGGTGGTCAACCTCAACCCCGCGCCTTCGTACAGGCGGGTCTGGCCGCCGCTCTCGGGGCTGGTGGAGTAGGCGGTGACGCGGCCCATGACGTAAGGGACGAATTTGAATTGACCGGCCGAAAACGGCCAATCGACTTCCTGCCGGGTATCGCCGCGATAGACGAAATCGTTGGCCAGGCCGGTCAATCCATCGGATGGCAAGCCGGGGGAAAGCCCCGAGGGAAAACCCTGCTGTTGCAGGGAGAAATTGCTTTGGTCGAATTTCAGGGCCGACGCGCTGTTGTTGCTGTAAAGGGTGAGATGATCGTCGGCGAAGCTGTCGCCGATGCGCTGGTAGGTGATCTCGGGAAGGCGTGCGACGTCGAATTGTTCCTGCTGGCGGTCGGCGTTGGTGATGAAGGGGGTGGTGTCGGTTTCAGCGAGGAAGGTCAAGACCTCGGTGTCGCGTTGCCGCTTGGCGTAGAACTCGCCGTCGTACGGCATGCCGTCGTCGAATTCGCTTTGATAATATTCCTCGAGAAACGTGGGATCGGACAGGTAGCCGACGCGCACCTGGACCTGCCAATCGTCGGGGAGGAAATGTTGGTGTTGCCAGAGAAACCGACCGCGGAGTTCGGTGGGGGGATCAACGTTATTTCGGCTACCTCCCAACTGGTCGACGCCCTTGTCGTTCATCATGAAGGATTTGAAGTCACCCTGGAAATCCCAGGGTTGGGCCGAGTCGGTGATGAATCCGCCCTTGTACGTGCCGTCGATCCCGCCGCCGAATCCCCGTTCCGAGAGGTAATTGAGCGGAAAGGAAATGTCCAAGTCCTTGGGCGGCTCCAGGCCGAGCGTTTCAAACAATCCCCAGTCGGTAGTTACAGTGAAGCCGTAGCGGCTGGAATTACCGGATGAAAAATTGCGTAACGGAAGCGGATTGTCGTTGAAAGTTCCCCAAATTCCCGGCCAATAGAAAACGGGAATGCCGAACACCCAGCCGGTGTCGTTGTGGCTGACGATGTCAAAGTTGTGCTTGTCCTCGGGCTCCTGATGGATATAGGCGTATGTGGTGCGAATGCTGAAGGTGGGAACGGCGAAGTAGCTGGTGGTGAACTGGGCGTGCCGGGCGGCGAACTCGCCATGGGCGATCTGCTTCATCACCTGGGCGCGCACGGTAAAGGGAATCTTGGATTCTGGATCAACGGCGTGGAAGACGACCCCGGTGAGGATCGCCTGCTGGGTCCGGAAATCGTAATAAACGCGGTCGGCGGTGAGGCGCTGCTCGGGGTCCTTCGACGCGGCGGGGATGAAGTCCATGCGGACGTCCCCTTCCAGGTAAGCCGCCGTGAAATGATGACCTAAATCGGCTGGAGAACTGGTTGCGCCGCCGGCCCGCTCGTCGGTGAATAAAACGACGTCTTTGGCGTTGAGTTCGAGAAAATCGCCGTTGTCGGAGGATTGCGTGACCCCGACTCCGCCGCTCAGCTCCAGCGCTCGAGTGCCGTCATCGGCGCGAATCTGCTGAACCAGCCGGGCATGGAATTGGATGTACCCGGACTTGCTCGGTGCGGGCCGGGCGATGCCCGCGGCGTTGGTGGTGCTCGGCGGCGGATTTGGATGCTGCGTCGCCGGCGCGACGTCCAGCATTTGACTGGCAGTGCGAATGGATTGGGCCTGCAAATACAGGGGTGATTGCGAAAGGTCCTGGGAGCGATTGGCGGCGGCGGTCAGTTGAACCGTGCCGCGCACGATGGTGTCGATCAGCAGGGTCGGTCCGGAGCGGGTGAGATGGTTTTCGCTGGCGGCGAGGGAGGCATTGCCGATGAGAACGATGTCCAGCGTCTGTTCCCGGAGCAATCCGCCGGGCGTGGGGGTGAGCCAGATGACGGCCTGATCGGCTTGGCATGTCTCCTCATCCAGGGTGATCGTGACCGGGCCGCGGAGTTGAATGACGTTGGTATCGCCCGCATACCAGGTGGAGGCAGAGGAGGCCTGGACGAGGAGTTTTTCGCTGTAGGCGGCAGATTGGGCGCGAGCGGACGATGCGGTAATGAGGATGAGGAAGGCGATCAGAATCCAGCCGAGGCCGGCCCTCATCCAATGCACTGACAGGCTCCTTCCCGATGCGGGCAATGAACTTCCCGAGCGGTCGGCGGCATTATAGAAGTGAGACAAGGAGCGTCAAACTGGTTCGGGTGCTATAATCCGAAGCCGGTGGATCAACCGAGCATCAAGGAGAGTCTATGAAGTGGTGGATCGCGATATTTCTGTCGGGGATTCTCAGCGCATGGGTGGGACTGGGCGCGGCGTACGCGGCGTTTGTTCCGACAACGGCGCCGGCCGCGCAGGCCGATTCCAGCCCCGCCACCCGCCCGGCCAACAAGTTCCCCACCCCCGCGGAGTTGATGGCCAAAATCCAGGCGGCGCAGAAGAAGGACAATCCCGATGACTCGCCGAAGGTCGCCTTTTTCGATCTCACCCAGCCGGTCACGGAGAAGCCGGCCGATTTCAATCTGTTTGCCCAGGACCGCACCGGGGTGACGCTGCGCGTGCTGATCGATCGGCTGGAGAAGGCCCGGAAGGACAAGGCCGTCCGCGCGGTGCTGATCCGTCTTGAAGAAGGAGCGATGAATCTTTCCCAGGCGATGGAATTGCGCGATGAACTAGGGCTTCTGCGGCAGGAGAACAAGCGGACGTTCGTCTATGCCGACTCGTACGACACGACCAGCTACATCGCCGCCAGCGCGGCGTCCGACATCTGCATGCTTGAAGGGGGCGAGATCATGATCCCCGGGGTGGGGTTCGAGACGATGTTCGCCAAGGGGCTTTTGGACAAGATCGGGGTGAAGGCGGATTTCGTGCAGATCGGCGAATACAAAGGCGCCGACGAGGAATACACCCGAACCCAAGCCAGCGAGGAACTCAAGGGCGAGTTGAATAAGCTGGCGGATTCGCTGTACGGGCAGATCGTGGGCACCATCAGCACAAGCCGGAAATTGCCGTTTGATAAGGTGAAGGACCTGGTGGATGACTCGCTGATTCCGG
>JBEKXM010000204.1:0-7746 GCA_049512115.1 Tepidisphaeraceae bacterium
GGAGAAGGGAATAGACGGCCCAAATTGCACCCTTCAATTCTCCGCGCCTCCGCGCCTCCGCGCGAGCTATTCCTTTGTGCCTGGCGGATCAATGCCCCGGCAGCGCCGTCACGAGCTGCTGGATTTGGGCCTCGGTGTTGTAGAAATGCGGCGAGCAGCGGAGACGGTGTTCGCGGAGAGCGATCTCGATCCGCCTGGCGCGAAGGTCCTGGAATATTTTCTCGTGGCTCAAAGTCGGGGAAACGAAGCAGACGTTGCCGCTCCATTGTTCGCCGAGCCGTGGGCTGACGATGCGGTATCCCTTGGCGCGCAGGCCGGCGATCAGCAGATCGCCCAGGGCCTTGACGCGGTTGGCAATCTGGGGGATGCCGACGGATTGGATCAGTTGCAGCGAGGCCTTTAGCGCCAGGAGGCCGGGGACGTTGTAGCTGCCGCACTCAAACCGGCCGGCGTCGGGGCGGAGGGTGTAATCGTGACTCCCGAAATTCTGGGCATCGACGACGTTCATCCAACCGACCATCAGCGGGCGGGTGTGTTCGATCAGTCCGCGGCGGCAATAAAAGACGCCGGCGCCTTCCGGGCCGAGCAGCCATTTGTGTCCGTCCGCCGACAGAAAGTCGATGTACATGTCCGAGACGTCGATCGGCAGAACGCCGAGGGATTGGATGCCATCGACGCAAAATAGAATCTCGCGTTCGGTGCAGAACTGGCCGATGCGGGCGAGGTCGTGGCGTTGTCCGCTGGCGAACTCGACGTGGGAGAGCGTCACGAGGCGCGTGTGGGGTTCGGCGGCGGCCTTGAGGATTTTTTCGATCGGGACGTGCCGGATGCCGTCGTGGCCGTCCTCCTCCTCGACCATGACCAGCTTCACCCCCCTGCCGCGGGCGACTTCCATCCAGGGGTAAAGGTTGGCCGGGTATTCGACGTTGGTGGTGACGATGCGGTCGCCAAATTGCCAGTCGATGCCCTTGGCGACGATGCTGATCCCTTCGCTGGTATTTTTCACGAAGGCGATTTCGTCGCGATGGCAATCGAGCAGCGCCGCGACCTCCTGGCGGAGCTTTTCGATTTCCTGATGCCAGCCGGAAGATAGATAGGCCGCCGATTCAGCCTGGGCGGCGAAAGCGCGCATCGCATCCGCCGCCGCCGCAGGCAGCGGCGATACCCCGGCATGGTTGAAAAATGCCCATTGCCGCAGTACCGGGAACAGGTCGGCATTACCGATGAATTCCGTGATCGCGTTCATGGCTGTCCGACCTATAATACCCGAAGACGCTCTTGGGTATCAGAAGTTTACCAATCTCGGTTTACGGCATCCTGCTCGTCTGTGCGATCGGTTCGATTGCTCGCGCCGGGATTCTCGACGATCAGACCATTCCCGGCAAATGGCTCAGGCCGCTGCTTCCCGAGCAGGTGGAAGAACCGCAGTACCCGGATTACGACAAAAGCAGCGCCTTGGCCAAGGCCCAGGACCAATACTGGGCCGGGCAATACCGCCGGGCGCTGGTGACGGTGGAAGGCTTCGCCTCCACGCTGGAATCGGTCAAGAAGGGCCGGGCGCGGCAGATCGCGCTGCTTCGCGGCCAATGCCAACTGGAACTGGGCCGATGCAACGACGCCCTGGCGACATTGGCCGACCCCGCATTGGCCGATGACCCGGCGATCCAAACCCTCCGCGCCCGCGCCCTGGCGGGGCAAGGCGGGTTCGCCCCGGCGATCGCGATTCTCCAGACCGAAATTCAAAAGAATCCCGACCTTCTCACCCCGCGCTATTACTTAGGCGAATACCGCGAAAAGCTGGGTGACGTGGCCGGGGCGACGGCGGCGTACGACTGGTTCGTCGATGGGCCGCGCAATTATCTCCAGGAATGGATCGCGCATCCCGAGACCTTCGACGATGCCGAGCAGGTCACGCTCCTGGGCCGGGCCATCGACCGCTGGGCGACGTTGACCATGGCGTATCAGCACGAAATGCGCCTGCACAACGTGGTGCTCAACATGTTCATCCGGGCATACGACCAGATCGACCAGGGATATTGGCCGGCGCATCTGGCGGCGGCGGAGAGCTTTTTGTCGCACGATGATCCCCCGTCGGCGGCGGACGAACTGACGCAGGCTTTGAAGGCCAATCCCGCCAACGCGCGGTCGTGGCTGTTGTTCGGGAAGATGCAGCTTCAGCAATTCAATTTCGACGGCGTGGATCGGGCCCTCAATGCCATCCGCCAAGTCAATGAAGACTCGGTGGATGCGGATTTGCTGGAGGCGAGGAACGTGCTGGCGCAGCGGATGCCCGGGCTGGCGGTGGCGCCGCTGGGGCGCGCCCTGGACAGGCAGCCGCGGAACCTCGAAGCCCTCGGCCTGCTCGCCGCCGCCGACGCCATGCTGCTGCAAGACTCGCAAAGTGCACAAATCCTCAAGCAGGCCGACGCGATTGCGCCGGCGAGCGCCGTCGCGTATTTCGAGGTCGCCGAGCAACTCGCGGCCATGCGGCAATATCCCCGCTCGGCCCAGATGTACGAAATCGCCGTCGCGCGCGCGCCATGGTGGACGGCGGCGCGCAACGGGCTTGGTTTGCTCTACACCCAAAGCGGAGACGAGGACTCGGCCCGCAAGGTGCTCGAGGCGGCGCACACGCTCGACCCGTTCAACTACAGCACGACCAACTACCTCCGACTGCTGGACGTGATGGCGAAATTCGCGCACAAGGAATCGGCCCATTTCATCGTCACCTTCGATGCCGCGCACGACCCGATCGTCCCGGAATATTTCAACGATTATCTGGAGAGCGTGTATCCGATCGTCTGCAAGCAGTTCGGCTACGAGCCGAAGGTAAAGACGCTGATCGAGGTGTTTCCAACGCAGGATGAATTCGCGGTGAGGACGACGGGTGCCCCGTGGCTGCCGACGGTCGGCGCCAGCACCGGGCGGATCATCGCGCTGACCGCCCCGCGCAAGGGGGAGCGCACCAACGGGCCGTTCAATTTCAGCCAGGTTTTGCGGCACGAATTCACCCACACCGTCACCCTGGGCGCAACCGAAAACCGCATCGCGCACTGGTTCACCGAGGGGCTGGCCGTCCAACAGGAGCATTCACCCATCCGCTGGGAATGGGTGCCGATGCTCTACAACGCGGTCAACAAGCATTCGCTCTTCCCAATCGACGAATTGACCTGGGCGTTTATCCGCCCGCGGCATCCGATCGACCGGCAATTGGCGTACGCGCAGTCGAGTTGGATTTGCCAATACATCGAGCAGACTTTTGGGCATCAGGCCATCCTGGGAATGATGGAGCAATACCGGCTCGGCCGCACCGAGGACGAGGTTTTCCAAACCGTTTTGCATCGGAGCGAATCACAATTCTCGGACGAATTTCAGCGGTGGTGCCAATCGCAGGTGGCAAGCTGGGGCTACGACGACGCGACCAGCAAAAAGGCCGATTTTCTCAAAGCCGAAGGCGAAGCTTTGATCCAACGGCGGCAATATCCGTTGGCGCTGCCGGTGTGGGAGGAAATCGGCAAGCTGCGGCCGATGGACCTGCTGCCGCACAAACGTCTGGCCGGGTTGTACAAAGTGTGCAACGAGCCGGAGAAAGCCGCCGGTCAACTGGCGATCCTGGCGGCGGTGGAATTGCAGAACAACGTTTACGCCAAGGCCACGGCCCGGGCGTTCGAGAGCGCCGGAAACCTAAACGAAGCCGTCCGCTGGGCCAAGCGTGCCGTTTTCACCGATCTGTACGATCCCGATGCCCATAAAATCCTGGCCGGCGTGGAAGAAAAGCTCGGGGACGCCGATGGCG
This sequence comes from Tepidisphaeraceae bacterium, assembly GCA_049512115.1. GTDB lineage: Bacteria > Planctomycetota > Phycisphaerae > Tepidisphaerales > Tepidisphaeraceae > PALSA-1353. The sequence goes on from JBEKXM010000204.1 coordinate 3,797, forward strand.
TGGCGCGAGAGCGCCGGGTGATCGCGGAGCTGGCGCAGTGGCAAGCGGCGGCGGATGCGGCAACGACGCAGCCGAACTAATAACGTCTAACAAAATCAACCACAGAGATCACAGAGACCACAGAGCACACAGAGACAAATCGGGTAAATTAACTCTTCTCTGTGATCTCTGTGGCCTCTGTGATCTCTGTGTTGGTCTTTTGGTTAACGGCTCCAAGTCCCGGCGGGTATCATGCGGCCATGGACCTGACCAACCTCACCATCGCGGGATTTCAAAAATACATTTCAGACCGATACGAAAAAGTGGATCGCCAACGCGGAACGCCCAAAACGTTTCTCTGGCTCATCGAGGAGATCGGCGAACTGGCCACGGCGCTCAACAGCGACGACCGGGCCAACCTGGAAGAGGAATTCGCCGACGTGATCGCCTGGCTCTGCACGTTGGCCAACATCAATAACGTCGACCTGACCGCGGCGATTGCCCGGAAATATCTGGGTGAGAATCAGCCGGAAGGGCATAAATAGAAAAAATGTAAGGTTACTCTCCATGGCGCGTCTAATGGGAGAAAGACCGATGCAAAGCCTGGAGCAGGGCTCCGGCGAGGCGATTGCACTGGCGGACCAGACGCGAAATCCCGAGGCTGCTCGATCCGCGGCCCGGGGCGGCGATCCGTTCGATCGCCTTGTCGCGGAAAACCAGGAGCGGGTGGCGAGATTGGTCTATCGGCTATTGGGATGGCGCGGGGAGGTTGAGGATATCGTTCAGGACGTGTTTCTGGCCGCTTTCAAACGCAGGCAGACGTTCCGGGATGAATCATCGCAATGGACCTGGCTGGCGGCCATCGCCATCAACCGGTGCCGGACGTATCGGCGAAGAAAGCTGCTGGAATTCCGTTGGTTAAAGCGCGCTCGAATGAACCCGGTCCCGGAACGGAATTCAAACCTCGAGCGCGATGAGACGGCCGATCGCGTTCGCCAGGCCGTGGCCGCCCTGCCGGACCGGGATCGGGAAGCGATCGTGCTCTATTACCTGGAGGATTGGAGCGTGGCGGACATCAGCCGGGCCACCGGAAACTCGGCGGGGACGATCGACGTCCGCCTGCATCGGGCGCGGGCGAAGTTGAGAAAATCGCCGGGCGAATCGCCGGAATAGTCCATGTACGATCCAATTCGACAGATTCTCAAACAAACGGACCTGGCAATGCCAGCGCCGGTGGCCGGGCGGAATCTGGCCCAGCGCGTTCGCCGGCGGGCCAGAAACCAACGGCTCATTCGTACCGTTGCCGCGGGAGTAATGGTGGTCGCCGTTGGAATCCTATCGGTCACAGCGATGAGGAATCATCCACATCCGTTGGCCCAGGTAACGTTACCGGCGAAAGATGATCTAAAGTGGGCGGAGGTGGACGCGAAGTATCATCAGTTGGTTGCGGATTTGCTTGAAAAACACGAGCGGGAAACCGTTCGGCCGGTGGACACCAAAGCGGACGAATATCTTTGGCAGCTTTCACAGCAGGGGAATCGCGCCGCCCTGATCCTGGTGCGCAGCGCCGACCGGATCTACCAGGAATCCCACGACCGCGCGGCGGCGGAGGCCAGCTATCGCCAGGCGATCCGGCTTTTTCCGGATTCGCCCGCCGCGGCCGTGGCCCAGCAGCGGTTGCGGAACATTGACGCAAATGGAAGTGAATCATGAAAACAATATTGGCGTTCGCAATGTTGATGCTGTGCGGAACAGTCACGGCCATGGGCGCCGGACCGGCCTCGCAGCCGTCGAACACGGTGTACGCGTCTCGGGAGGTTCGGATCGAGGCGCCGAAGATTTACTTGGAAGCCATATCGAACTTTGCATCGTGGCTCGGGAAGAATTCCGAACTAACGCGTGCAAACGCCGCGACGGCCCCTCGAATAGACATCGCACAGCAACGAATCACTGCCGAGGGCCAGGTGAAGCTGGACGACGGCGACATTTCCGACCTTCTGGGGGAACTGAGTTCCGACGGCGCCTCCGGCACGGTCAAAAAACTCAGCGAGAACAACATGGCGCTGCAGGCGCTGCTGCAAAATCGCCAAGCCGCCATGCTCGAAGAGCAGACCGCCAAGGAGCAATACAGCGCGCTGGAGATGCAGATCGCCAGTGATCCGACCAATGTCCCGCAGGTCGAGGAGGAGGTCAACAAGGACCCCCAGATCATCAACCTCAGGCAAATGCAAACCAACTACGAGTTGAGTCTGGGTCAGGCCCTCGGCGGCAATATGAGCCCCGACAGTCCAATGCTTCAAAACATCCAGCGGCAGAAGGATATGATCGACCGCAGGGAGAAGATGGAAGAGGACAAGGCGAGAGTGCGCTACAGGAGCCAAGTCGAACAAGCCCTCAAGCAAAAAGTGCGGGATGCCCAAGCCCGCGTCGACATGATGGATGCCAATATCAAGACCATCGTCGGACTGAGTCTCCCTAGCGGGAATGTTGTATTACCTGTAAAGATTTTTGTGGATGCGCGAGGGAACGGAGTCTCCGCAATCGCTGCCGAAACCGCTGATCGGGTCCTGACAGAATTGAAATTGCAGCTTGCAAAGTTCACCTTGGAAGAGCGAGACAATTGGAAGTCGCAGATCGAACAGTTGAATGCAAACGTGCAAACTTGTGCAAAACATCACGACGACATAAAGAACCGTTTGAACTTGCTCAAACGTAATTTGGCCGATGCACTGGCCAGCGCAGGACTGGCGGATTCATCGCCGCAAAGCGTGCGTGAGCTGGCAAATGTTCTCGAAGCTCAATACGAAAACACGGGAGTTGATATCAGCGGGAAGACGGCGCGGCAGACCTCGCTTGCGGCCGCGATTGCGAAGCTGAGCGACCAGGTGGCGGCGACGCTCAGGGCGGACCCCATTGCCGATCAGTTACAGGAAGTGGTTGACATCCGGCAAAAGGAATTGGAGGACGCGAAGAAAGGGCAGTCGGCGGCCATGGTTAGCGATACTGACGCGGGTCGCGCCGTCGCCGCTCTGGCGGAGGCGAAGGTGGCCGTCCTGGAACGCAAGGAAGCCGCTGCACATGCGGCCGGGGCGGATACGATCCAAAAGTGGAACAATGACCTGCTATCACTTTCGATTGATCTCGACGAACTGCACGCACGAACGAAGGATTTGGAGACCCGGTTGCAAACACTGCGGCAGATGCTCGACCTTTTGGATAGAAAGCCCTCGATCCAAGACCTTTCAAAGTCCTTAGATGACTCGGAGAACACACTGGCGGACCTGACCCAAAAAGTGCAAACTCTCACTGACAACTTGAACGCCGATCAGCCCAAATTGACGGTGGTGAAATCGAAGGACGAACCGGCGGCGAAGAATTGAACCGCACGCATTTGGGCAACCGAAACGCGGCCTTGTTCCCCTCCCCTGGTACTCCGGGGGAGGGTCAGGGTGGGGGTTTCGTGGGCCAATCGACATTCGACCCCCACCCCAACCCTCCCCCTGAGTACATGGGGAGGGGGAAAATTTCTGCAGCAAGTGTCGCGCACCCAGGTGACCGGACCGGCTAAGCTATCAATTGACGCCCCAAAACGGCGGGCGTACAGTCTTCCATTGATGCGTCTTTTTCTTGCGGGGCTCCTGATCTTGGCGATGCCGGCGGCGGCTTTGGCGCAGGCCAGGGGGCAGGTGCTTACGGTGGGGTTCAACAACCATTACCGGCCGGATTGCTGGACGCCGATGCTGGTGCAATTGACCAGCCAGAGCCCCGATCCGCAAGCGTATCAGATTCAAATCGTGCAGGAGGATTTGGACCGCGACCGGGTGACGTTCACCCAGACTGTGGCGTTGGGCGGCAACGTCGAAGGGCGGCCGGCGACTACCGAAAATTTCTGGGTCTATTTCAAGCCGAAACCCGTCGATTACGGATTGCCGGATGCCACCGATCCGGCCACGACGCTGGCGACGCTGAAC
>JBEKXM010000205.1:0-7691 GCA_049512115.1 Tepidisphaeraceae bacterium
TGGGGGGGGGGGTGGATGGCTTGCCCTTACGAGGAGAGAACCAAGAGACCGCTTAATAAATTTGTAATCCCCGCCCCGATCCTCCATTCTATACGGATATGCAATTCGGACACTTCGACGACGAGGCGAAAGAGTACGTGGTGACGCGGCCCGATACGCCGCACCCGTGGTCCAATTATCTGGGAAGCACCGAGTACGGCGCGATCATCACCAACAATGCCGGCGGCTACAGTTTCTACCGCAGCGCCGCCAATGGGCGATTCCTTCGTTTGCGAAGCAATTCCGTGCCGCTGGATCAGCCGGGTCGATATTTCTATCTGCGGGACCGCCAAAGCGGCGAGTTTTGGAGCGCCAGTTGGCAGCCGGTGGGAAAACCGCTGGACCGATACAAATCCGTCTGCCGCCACGGCACCGCTTACACCGTCATCACCTCGCAATACGACTCGATCGAAACCGAAGCCACGTATTTCGTCCCGCTGGGTCAGACATTCGAATACTGGCGTCTCCGCGTCACCAACCGCTCGCACCAGGCCCGGGCGATCTCCGTTTACACCTACTGCGAATTCGCAAGTGTCGGCAGCCTCTACAACGATTTGGTCAACCTTCAGTATTCCATGTTCGTGAACAAGGCGGACATGATCGACGGAATGCTGGCCATCGCGTCGCACCCCTATGAGCCGATGGATCCGGCAAACCCGGCCTCGCCCGGACGATATTGGATGAAGCTGATCGGCGCTCCGGTCGCGGCGTTCGAAACCCTCCGCGATCATTTCCTGGGCAATTACGGCACCTATGCCAACCCCGAGGCGCTGGCCAGCGGGAAGCTGACGAATTTCCAGACCGCCGGGGAAAACGTGGTTGGCGTGCAGCAGGCCGATCTCGATCTTCAGCCCGGCGAAACGCGCGAGCTGCTGGTTCTCCTCGGCCTGGGCACGCCGGATTCACACGGAAAAGCCGTGGTCGGGCAATTCGGCAATCCGCAGCGCTGCCAGATCGAATTGGACAAGCTCAAACACTCCTGGCATTCGCTGCTGGAAGCCGTGTGGGTGAAGACGCCGGATGCGGAATTCGACAGCATGGTCAACGTTTGGAACGCATACAACGCGCTGATTACCTATGCCTGGTCGCGCTCGGCTTCGCTGATTTACAACGGCGAGCGCGATGGATTGGGCTTCCGGGACACCGTTCAGGATTTCCTCGGCGTCACGGCTTCGCTCAAGGAGAAAATGCGCCCGCGCCTGGAACTGATGCTGACCGGTCAGGTCGAAAGCGGCGGCGCGATCCCGCTCTTGAAACCGTTCAGCCATAAACCGGGCCACGAGCCCGCGCCGGCGAAGGAACATTTTCGCAGCGACGATGCGCTGTGGTTCTTCAACGCCGTGCCGGCGTACGTCGCGGAAACGGGGGAAGTCGATTTTTACCGGAAAGTTCTCCCCTACGCCGATCACGGGCAGGCCACGGTCCTGGGCCATCTCCGGCGGGCGCTGGAATTCAATCTCGAACGCGTCGGCCGCAACGCCTTGCCCTGCGGACTGGCGGCGGATTGGAATGATTGCTGCAACCTCGGCTACACCGGCGAGAGCGTCATGGTCGCGTTCCAGGTGCGCTACGGCCTGGGCGTTTACGCCCAGATTGCCGCGAAACTGAAAGTGCCCCAGGAGGAAAAATGGGCCGTCGAGCAGCGGGAAAAGCTCGACAAGGCGATTCAGAAAATCTGCTGGGACGGCCAGTGGTTCATCTGGGCCACCGGCAAGGATGGGACCATCTACGGCACGAAGAACATGCAAGAGGGCAAGGTTTACATCAACACGCAGGCGTGGGCGGTGATCAGCGGCGCCGCCACGCCGACGCAGGCGGCGCTGGCGATGAAGTCCATGAAGGACTATTTGTTCACGCCCTACGGCCTGATGCTGAGCGCTCCGCCGTTTGAAAAGACGCCCAAGAGCGTCATGGGCGGCGTGGTCTACAACAAGGGGATCAAGGAAAACGCCGGCATTTTCAACCATACCCAAGGCTGGGCCGTGATGGCCGAGTGCATCCTGGGCAACGGAGACCAAGCCTACGAGTATTACCGCGCCTTCATGCCCGCCGCGTACAACACGCGGGCTGAAATCCGCCAGATCGAACCCTACGCGCACGCACAAACGACCTACGCCACTTGCAGCCCCAACGCCGGCAAGGCCCGCGTTCCCTGGCTCACGGGCACCGTGGCCTGGAGCTATTTTTCCGCCGTTCAATACATCCTGGGAATCCGCCCGGAAATCGACGGCCTTCGCATCGATCCCTGCATTCCAAAAAACTGGCCGGGCTTTGAGATGCGGCGCGATTTCCGCGGCAGGAAAATCACCATCAAGATCACTAATCCCTCGGGCAAGTGCAAAGGCATCCGCAGTCTCAAGGTCAACGGCAAAATCATTCAGGGCAATCTCCTCCCGATCTCCGAATTGACCGACGGCGCGCTGATCGAAGCGCGCATCGAGGGAACCTGACCCTCGAAAGCTTTTCTTAAAGATTTACCGCGAAGGCGCGAAGGACGCGAAGGTGCGCGAAGAAATTCAATTTGATTCTTCGCGCACCTTCGCGTCCTTCGCGTCTTCGCGGTAATCTGTATATGCAGTTCGCCCGCATTCATTGACTCGGTCGAACGTCGATCGCCTCGCCGGCATATCGCACGATCTTCGGGGGAACTTCGCGGAGGTTGGAACGTGTTTTCTGGGAGACGAAGAAAACGCCGAACTCGCGTCCCGGCAACATCGTGGCGAACGATCCTTGCCGCTTGCCGATGCTTAGAACCTTCGCTTGATCGTCCCAATGGAGTTTGATCAGTGAGAATTCGCCTTTCTGCCAGGCGTTGGTGAGGCCGTCGTCTTCGTAAAGGCTGAACTCGCCGTCGGCGCCCTGGTAGACGCAAAGTGAAATTGGGTCGGCGGGTTTTTCCGCGGTGTATTGCAATTCCGGACCCAGGGGAACGATCGATCCGGCGCGGACAAATATTGGAATGGCATCATAAGGCGCCGCGGCGGTAACCGCCTGACCGCCGCTGAAAGAGTCGTCCGTCCAGAAATCGTACCATTTCGTGCCGGCGGGAAGGTAAACCTCGCGGCTGCGGGCGCGATAGGCGCTCACCGGATTCACCAGAAACGCCGGGCCGAACATATATTGATCCTTGATTCCCCGGGCCACGGCGTCGCCTGGAAAATCCATCGCCAATCCGCGCATCATGGTGTAATCGTTCAGCGTCACCCAGCCCGCCAGCGAATTAATGTATGGCAGCAGCCGATATCGCAGGCGGTCGAACCGGAGTTGGGCCTTGTAGGCTGGGCTGGAATCTCCGCCGAATTCCCACATTTCGCGATTGGGAAATTCGCCATGGACGCGAAGAATCGGACAGAACGCGCCGAACTCGAACCACCGGGCGTTCAACTCGCACCATTCCTCAAAATCGTCCGGCGTTGGCGAATCGTCGTTGAAGCGCGCGGGAACGGAAAATCCGCCGACGTCCATCGTCCAATACGGCACGCCGGACATGCAAAATCCGATTCCCGCCGCGATCTGCGCCCGCATGGCCTGCCAGGTGGACGATGTGTCGCCCGACCAACTGGCCGCGGCAAAGCGCTGCTGGCCGGCATACCCGGATCGCGAGAGAATGAAAACTCGCTGATTGGGCGCGGCCTGTTGCTGGCCGTCGAACACGGCACGGCATTCCATGAGGGGATACGCATTGAGCACGCGCGCGCCGGGGCCCAGGGCCGTTGGATTCATGTGCGTGCGCTGCCCATCCAGCGTGGGCCGCGGCAAAAGATCCGGCTCCGTCGCATCGAGCCACCAGGCATCGACGCCCTTTTCAAACAGGGTCGGCAACATCTGCTGCCAGAAAAGGCGGCACGCTTCGGGATTGAACGCGTCGAAGAAGGCGTATTTGTACCCCAGCCAATCCCGCACGCCCTCTTCGAGGTTCTCCGGATAGAGGTAGCCGCCCTTCTCCATCTGCCGGAAGTTTTCCGTTCCAGGATAGAATTTTCCCCAGACCGAGATCATCAGCCGGGCGTGGTTGCGATGGATTTCGTCGATCCATCCCTTCGGATCGGGAAATCGGTCCGGATCGAATTGATGCGATCCCCATTCCCCTTCCGGCCAGTAACGCCAATCCTGAACGATATTGTCAAACGGAATTCCGCGATTGCGGAATCCGGCGACCACGTCGAGGCTTTGGTCCTGGGTTTCATATCGCTGCCGCGATTGCCACAGGCCGAAAGACCATTGCGGCATCATGGGCGCGCGCCCGGTGAGCCGGCGATAGCCGGCGATGACGTCGTCGATCCTCGGACCGTTGATGAAATAATAATCGACCCCCTCGCCCACTTCCGACCAAAGCGAGATCGGCGGCTCGGATTCCGCACCCGGCGTCTTCCACTGCAATTGTATGGTTGAACCCCCCTGACGCGACCATTCCACCTTGATCGGATAGCGCCGATTCGCCTCAAAATGAACCCGAGCTAATTCTTTCCACGGCAGCCAGCTTTGCCGCCAATAGTCCATGACCATTTTCCCGTCGATCCAGACGTTGATCTGCCCATCCGAGAAGGCCTGAAACTGATAATCGCCGGTGGCGGGCGCCAGGATGCTTCCTTCCCAGCGGACGCTCCCTTGCCCGGACAGCAGCATTCGCGCCGCCAAATCCGGATACGTGGTGGCCATGCCCGGACGGCGGCGGCGCTCAATGTAAATCTGCTTTTCCACTCGCTGGGTGCGCAAATCATGGAATTGCGGATCGGAGAAATAGCAAGCCGTCAATCCGCCCGGCTTGCCGTCCGCATCAAGCAGATTCTCAGTTGGAATTGCGTCAAACGGCCGAAGGTCGCCGAATCGGGTGAAGGAGGGGTTGTCCCAGAACAGGCCGTAGCCTCGGCTTGAGACCAGCAGCGGGACGACGATCGTGCCGTTGTGTTGCCACAGATCGAGGTCGTAACCCTTGATGTCGGTCAATCCCAACTGGTTTTCACCAAGTCCGTAAAGCGATTCATCCGCATTCGAATTCCAGTGCTGTTGAACGTGAAAAGCATTTTGTCCCTGAACGGAGGCCGGGACGAGGCTGCGCCATTTTTCCGTCAGCAGGACTTTCGAGTGAGCATCGAGGAACGTGATGTTGCCGGTCGCAAAATCAAGCCGGGCCTTGAGCCGGCTGGTGGAAAGGGTCAATTGTGAAGAATCAGCCCGCACCCAAACCGGTTGAACCGTTTGCGGCAAAACGGCGAGGCTGGGATGCTCAAAGAATCCGCGATCCCTGGAAAACGCGACGCGGATGATATCGTCGGACACGGCCTGGAGTTTTAGCCAGCCATCGGCCCTCGCGACCACGGCGCCGTCGTCCGACACAGCCACCTGGGCGGGTGGAGCGATTCTCAAATCGCTGCCGCTCTTGGGCGCGCATGAGACCAGGACCATCGACGTCAAGCACAAAACTACCGACCCCCAAATCAACGCCGGAAGTTGTCCCATGCCGCGAATTGTATCGGCTTAGGCGTTTCAAATCCCGTGGGGTTTTGTCCGCCCGTCAAGAGCCCGCCGTTGCAGGCAGAGATTCCCCTTGTTCCAGCTTCATCGGCTCCAGGTGCGGCAGCATGAGGTGGATGACGAGCAGCACTGATACGTACGCCAAACCGGCGATGGCGAAAGGGATCATATAGCCGTTCGGCCTGCCCACGACCACGCCGGTGAACTTCTGAAAGATGACTCCACCGATCGCGCCCGCCATTCCGCCAAGGCCGACGACGGAACTGACGGCCGCCTTTGGGGTCAAGTCGGATGCGAGGGTGAACAGATTGGCCGACCAGCCCTGGTGGGCGGCGGCGGCCAGGCCGATCAACACGATCGCCACCCACATGTTCCCGATGTACGTAACCGACAGAATCGGCAGGATGCACAGGGCGCAGATGAGCATGGCGGTTTTTCGGCCGGCGTTGACGCTCCAGCCGCGGGCCAGCAACTTCCCGGACAGCCAGCCGCCGGCAACGCTTCCGCCGTCGGCCATTACATAAACGATCACCAATGGCGGGCCAAAATGCTTCAAATCGACATTGAAACGGGTGTGCAGAAACAACGGGAGCCAGAAAATATAGAACCACCAGATCGGATCGGTCATGAACTTACCCAGGGAAAACGCCCAGGTCTGTTTGTAGCCGATGACTCGTCGCCACGGCAGACTTTTGACGGGCGGCTCCCGATCGCTGCGGATGTACTGAAGCTCGGCGTCGCAGAGACGGGAATCCCTTTCCGGCTCGCGGTAAAGAATGATCCACGCGGCGATCCAGATCACGCCCAGCCCGCCCGCCAGATAGAACGCCGTCGGCCAACCCCATGCCGCGGCGATGAAGGGAACGATCAGCGGCGAGAGCAGCGCGCCCAGCGCGCTGCCGGCATTGAAAATTCCCGTGGCGAACGCCCGTTCCTTTTTGGGAAACCATTCGGCCACGGCACGAATGGAAGCCGGGAAAAACGCGCCTTCAAAGATTCCCAGCAGAAAGCGCGCGCCCAGAAACCCGGTCAATGCGGAAGTGGCCGGCAGAAAATGCACCCACCCGTGCCCTATCGCCAGGAACGTCCACACGACCGCCGCCATCAGGAATCCCCTGCGAACGCCGATCCAATCGAGAAATCGCCCCGCGCCGACCAATCCGATGGCGTATCCCGCCGTGAACGCCATTCCGATGTTGCCGAAGTCGTTGGCCGTCCAACCGTACACCCTGCTGAACGTGTCGCCGTTGAGGACGGAGACCACGTTGCGGTGAATGTAGATCAGGACGATCGCGCCGAAGAGCACGGCGCAGATGATCCATCGGACCCGGCCGACCGAGCCGCCTTTGGGGGATTGAGAGGCTTGCTTAAAAGTATTCGATGCGGTCACGTTTTCCTCCGAGTGAATGCCACCGACCCATCCGGGCCGAATTCCGCCGCGTTCATTCGCGCACACGATACGCGGCCGGTCCAATATTTCCAGCCGGGAACGAAATGCTGTGCCGGGTGCGTGACACTTTCCGCAATGAATTTCACCCTCCCCATGTACTCAGAGGGAGGATTCGGGTGGGGGTCGAACGTCGATTAGCCCACGAAGCCCCCACCCTGACCCTCCCGCGGACTACCAGAGGAGGGGAGGAAGCGCGATTGCAGAATGGTGGACGCTAAACAAACCGCACCCGATACAGCGTTGGCCCTGCTGGCCGGTGTAGATAGCGAAGCGGTTACGATGAGTCGATTGTCCGACTGGCTGCCGGACCAATGGAAACGGCGAAATCCGGCCTCTTCAGCATAATCGTCCAGTCGGCGCAACGCTCACCGAGTTTACGGACGAGCGGGGGCGTTGTCCCGCGCAGAGCCAAGGTTTAATTGCAGATTTGAACTCGTATGGGCCGCAATGATCGCGGAAATACCGGCCGATACGGCATGCGTCTGACTCTCGGCAATGTGCGGCAGGCGTGTCGCGACTGCGTCAGCAATGAGTTGCTGCTCACTTCGCCGGGTTGGCGGCGGTGCCCGGGCGGGCCACGTGCTGATCGATCGTGATCTGGTTTCCATCCTGATCGAACTGCGTGATGCTCGCAGGCCAGGTTGTTGATTCGTCGGCGGTGGTCGCCAGCTTGAGACCGCGGCTTACCAGCGTCCGCTGATTGTCAAGCACGTCGTCGAATTCCGTG
>JBEKXM010000206.1:0-7682 GCA_049512115.1 Tepidisphaeraceae bacterium
CGCCTCAGGCGAGGGCATGAGTTGGGGTAGTGGGCGCGGGGGACTTAGCGGGCAGGGGACGGAAGCGGCGGAAAAGCCGGCGGATGCGCTTGCGGCCGAGACGCACAAAATCCATCAGGAAAAAAAGGACCAGATTGGCATCGCCCCAGGGAATGTCCGTGGTCAGGGCGCCGCTGAACCATTTGGCTAATCCGAGCAGGTCCTTCTCGCTGATGCACCGGCGAACGTCCTGGGGGAACATGTGAATGAGGGGGCGGTCGCCGGGGCGCAGGCTGGGGCGCTGAACCGTGGGCCGGCCTTGAAGAAAATCGGCGATGGCCCGCTCGTAGTCAACGTGGACGTACTTGGCAAGATGGTAGGTGGCGATGGTTCGGCCGTTGAATTCGATGACGGTGAATTGGCCGGTTTGTCGGTCCTGGATCCAGTCGAAGCCGCAGAGGCCGTTGAAGCCGGTGAGGGCGCCGATGTCGGCGGCGATTTTTTCGAGGCGGGGGTCGCAGAAATATTGCCGGATGCAGGAAGGCCCGAATCGACCGGGCCAGGTTCGGGTGGCGTAGGCGCTGGTGTGGCACATAAGCCGGCCGCGGCTATAGAGGGTGTTGGTTTTGCCGACGGCGCCGTGAACCATTTGTTGAATGACGACGGGGCCGGTGTTGGAGAGTTTCTGGTAAACGGGCAGGACGTCGGAGTTGTCCGAGACCAGAACGACGCCCGCGCCGGCACAATCGACGTCGCGTTTGAAGAACAGGGGGAATTGAAGTTGGTCGGCGGCCGATCTGGCGTCGGCGGCGGAGCGGCAGACGCGCATGGGTGGGACGGGGACGCCGGCGGCGACGGCGGCCTCCATGAACGCGGCCTTGCGGAAGATCATATCGGCGCACTTGAAGGGATCGACGGGGAAGACCTGCGGGAGCCATTTTTCCTGGCGGCAAAGAATGCCGGCTTGAAGCGCCGGTTCATCGCCGAAAACAACCCATGGCAGGACGGGGCTATATTGGAGGAGGAGATTGCGGAGCGCCCTGGCGGCGGAGGGGGGATCGATCGGGCAGGGGACCATGCGTTGGACGAACCGGGAAGCGCAAGCCGGGGCATGCGGATCGCCCAGAAGGGTGACGCGGCAGCCGGCGTGATAGAGCAGCGAGGGGATGCGGGCCAGACTGAAACGATCTTCCAAGGCGACGAGCACGACCTCGCGGCGATTGCCCCCCTGCTTGTGACGTTGCCAAGACGACATATATCCGTTTTCGGTTGGTGGCAGGATGCCTTCGAAATAGCGATGGATGACCGAAGTCGAATGAACCAACGGGGCATTCCCATGGGCAATCTTCTCGATTTGAGTGGATAAGTCCAGCAAAAGGGACCGCCGGGGACACTCCCAAGACGGGGAAAACGCGTTATCAGACGAATGCCAGCGGAAAGAAGGGAATAAAGATCAGCTTGGTCATGGGCAAAAAAATCTGAACCGTGACCAACTTCACAAACTTTTCATCGTTTAGTTGATAGAGACAGTTGGCCAACAGGCTCAGGCGTGATCTTGAAGGGATTTTTGTCGCGGGGGAAAGGCGGATTGCTCGATGAAAGGCTAACGGACCGGCACGCGAATTGCTCCCTAGGCATGGCGGAACCAAGCGCGGCAGCTAACAGTGAAAGTGGAGCAGAGGCCATGATCACCATCAAACATTTCATGGATCCGGTGGAGAAGGAAGATGGAAACCGGATATGGGTTGAGCCGATCGGTTTGACGACCGATCTGAAGAAGTGGTGCAAGGTGAGCCATACTTTGTGCCACGTTGCGCCGCCGCGCGAATTGTGGGATTGGTTTGCCGACCACCCGGATGGGTACGGGTTTTTCCGGGGCCGGTATCACGAATGGCTGAGACAAAGCCCGTACCGGGCGGCGTTGCAGCAACTGGCGTGCGCGGCGATGCGGGAGAATATCACGCTGCTTCACCAGTCGGAGGACGGAGAGCACAATTCGGCGACGGCGTTGTACGAATTTTTGTCGGAGCTTGAAGCGTACTGCCAGCCGGAATGAATGGATAATTGACCATTGATAATTGACAATCTTGGGGTATCGCTGGGGGTGTTGGTTTTCACTATGATCTGGCGGACTTCGACGTCGATCAGTGGAAAACAACTCGACGACAACCTCCTTGGAAGCGGGCAGCGCCGGCGAGCTTGGGCGACTGGCGTTTCGGGCGTTGCGGCATCGCAATTACCGGCTGTTCTTCGGCGGACAGCTCATTTCGGTCATCGGAACGTTCCTGACCAATACGGCGATGGGCTGGCTGGCGAGCACGTTGACCAGCGATCCGCATCGCAAGGCGTTGTTCATCAGCGTGGTGTTGTTCGCGTCGCAGGTGCCGCTGTTCGTGCTGGGACCGATCGGGGGCGTGTGGGTGGACCGGCTCAATCGTCAGAAGCTGCTGGTGGGAACGCAAACGTTGTCGATGCTGCAATCGTTCGCGCTGGCGGCGCTGTCGCTGAGCCATCACATCAACATGTACTGGGCGGTCGGATTGGCGCTGGTGCAAGGGTTCATCAATGCGTTGGACATTCCGGGGCGGCAGGCGTTCGTCGTTGAGATGGTGACGGACCGCCAGGACCTGGCCAACGCGATCGCGCTGAATGCGACGATGGTGCACAGCGCGCGGATAATCGGCCCGGCGGCGGCGGGGTTGCTCATTCACTGGGTGGGAATGGGATATTGCTTTCTTCTCGACGGCTTCAGCTACCTGGCGGTGATCGCGGCGCTGATGGCGATGCATATAAAACCGCGGCCGGCGCGGACGAAAACGTCGGTGCTGCACGAGTTGTACGAGGGATTGCGTTACGTGGCGGGGTTTCCGCCGGCGCGCGAGCTGCTTCTGTTGATGGCGATATTCAGCTTGTCCGGCGCCCCGGCAATCATGGTGCTGATGCCGCTGTTCGGCTTGCATTTTGGCGGAAGCGGACGGGGCGATCTGGTGTACGGATTTCTCGGGGCGGCGTCGGGGTTTGGGGCGCTGATGGGAGCGATCCGGCTGGCGCTGCGGAAAACGGTGCTGGGATTGGGCAGGCTCATCGCGTGGTCGTCATTGATCTATGCGATGGCCGTGGCCGCCTTCGCAATCTCGGACCATCTGGCGTTGTCGATGCTGATCATTCCGTTTGCGGGTTGGGGCATGATCACGAATTTCGCGTCGTCCAATACGATTTTGCAGACGATCGTGGACGACGACAAGCGTGGAAGAGTCATGAGTTTGTTCGCGATGTCGTTCATGGGAATGACGCCGTTCGGGGTGCTGATCGCCGGAGCGATGGCATCGCGGCTGTCGAGCGATCCGTTCACCGGCGCGTCGCGGACGTTGCTGGTGATGTCGGCGGTCTGCGTTGTCGCGTCGGTCCGCTACTGGACGAAACTGGCGCAGATTCGCGAGTTTATCAGGCCGATTTACGTGAAGCGCGGGATTCTTCCCCAGATCGCGGCGGGGTTGCAACTGGCGTCGGCGCCGGCGCCGACGGAGACGTAGTTGCACGGCGGGGCTTACAATGCCCGGCGGCATGAGTCTTGAGCAGCAGATCGAATCCGGCTTGTCGCATCATCAGGCGGGCCGGTTGGCGGAGGCGGAGAGGGTCTATCGTCAAGTCCTGACGGAGCAGCCGGATAACGCCGAGGCTTTGCACCTGCTGGGAGTGTTGGCCGCGCAGACCGGCAAGTCCGGCGCGGCCGTGGAATTGATCGGCCGGGCCGTTCGGCTGAAGCCCGATCTTGCCGATGCACACTACAATCTGGGCAAGGCGCTGACGGAAACCGGGCGAGTTGACGAGGCCATTGACTCCTATCGGCAGGCCATTCGGCTCAAGCCTGATAACGCCGTTGCGCACAACAATCTGGGCATCGCGTTAAGGGACACGGGGCAGCTTGAGAAGGCCGTCGCCTCCTATCGAGAGGCCATCCGGCTCAAAGGTGATTATCCCGAAGCGCATAATAATCTGGGCATCGCCTTAAAGGATATGGGGCGACTTGACGAGGCCATCGCTTGCTATCGGCAGGCCATTGGGATCAATCCTCATTACGCCGAAGCGCGCGGCAATCTCGGAAACGCCTTGAGCGACCTGGGGCGACTCGAGGAGGCGATCGCAGCCTATCGCGACGCCATTCGGCTCAAGCTTGATTTCGCGCAAGCGCACTACGGTCTGGGCATCGCGGCAAGGGCCAAGGGGCAACTTGACCAGGCGATCGCTTCCTATCGGCAGGCGATTCGGCTCAAGCCTGATCTTGCCGAACTGCATAACAATCTCGGCATAGCGCTAATGGACATGGGGCAACTTGACGAGGCGATTGCCTCCTATCGGCAGGCGATTCGGCTCAAGGGCGATGATGCCATCGCTCACGGCAACCTTGTTTTCGCTCTCCATTATCACCCCGGGTACGACGCGGGGATGATCTGTGAGGAAGCCCGCCGCTGGAACCGGCAGCACGCCGAGCCGCTCAAGAAATTCATTCGGCCGCACGGCAACAACCGCGACCCCGACCGGCGCCTGCGGATCGGCTACGTGTCGGCGGATTTCCGCGACCATGCGGTGGGGCAGAATCTGCTGCCGCTGTTACGCGAGCACGATCATCGGCAAATGGAGATATTCTGTTACTCGAATGTCGTCCGCGGCGATGCGCTTACCGACCAACTCCGGGGTTACGCGGATGCTTGGCGCAGCATCGTGGGACTGTCCGATTCACAGGCTGCCGATCTGATTCGGCAGGACCACATCGACATTCTTGTGGACTTGGCGCTGCACACGGCGAAGAAAGGTCTTACGGTGTTCGCTCACAAGCCGGCCCCGGTGCAGGCGACGTACCTGGGGTATTGCGGCAGCACGGGCATGGATGCGATGGACTACCGACTTTCCGATCCATATCTGGATCCATCGGATTCAGATCTATCGTTGTACAGCGAGCGGACGATCCGACTGCCGGAAACCTATTGGTGCTACGGCGTTCCCGGCCCGACTCCGGAGCCATCGCCGCCGCCCGCGGCGACGACGGGATACGTCACTTTCGGTTGCCTGAACAATTTCGTAAAAGTTTCGCCGCCCGCGCTGGACCTGTGGGCGGAGATTCTGCGGGGCGTGCCGCGGTCGCGGCTCATCGTTCATTCCCAACCGGGAACGCACCTGGATGCGGTGCGAGAGCGATTTGCCGGAAAAGGCATTTCGCCGGATCGGCTGGAATTCCCGAGCCGGCAGGCGTGGCCGCAGTACGTGCGAACTTATGGCCGGATCGACATTGCTCTGGATCCGTTTCCCTGGGGCGGGGGAATCACGACGTGCGATGCATTGTGGATGGGGGTGCCGGTGGTGAGCCTTGTCGGCCGGACGGCAGTCGGGCGCGGGGGGCTGAGCATCCTGAGCAACGTCGGCGTGGCGGAACTCGTCGCGCGAACGCCGCGGCAGTACGTTCAGATCGCCACGGAACTTGCTGGGGATTTGCCGCGGCTGGCGGAGCTGCGCCGGACGTTGCGCGGGCGGATGCAGTCGTCGCCGCTGATGGACGCCGCGCGGTTCGCCCGGAACGTGGAAGCGGCGTACCGGCAGATGTGGCGGAATTGGTGCGAGCAGGACGGGGTCTCAGGATTACAATGTCAGCCCAGATGACCCTTCAGCAGCAGTTTGAATCCGGCGTGTCGCATCATCAGGCGGGCCGCTTGGCGGAGGCGGAGAGAATCTATCGCCAGGTTTTGGCCCAGCAACCCAATCATGCGGACGCATTACATCGGTTGGGGGTGCTGGCGTTTCAGGTGGGCCGGTTGGACGCGGCGACGGATTTGATCCGGCAGGCAATCGCGAATTGTTCAACCAATGCGTCTTATTACTGTAACCTCGGTAACGCCTTAAGGGGCATGGGCCGACTTGACGAGGCCATCGCTTGCTATCAGCAGGCCATTCGGCTCAAGGCTGATTTCGCCGACCCGTGCAATAATCTCGGCATCGCCTTGGTGGACAAGGGGCAACTTGACGAGGCGATCGCCTGCTATCGGCAGGCGGTTCGGCTCAAGCCTGACTATGCCGAAGCGCACAACAATCTGGGCAACGCCTTGAGGGACAAGGGGCGAATTGACGAGGCGATCGCTTGCTATCGGCAGGCGGTTCGGCTGAAGCCTGATCTTGCCGAAGTGCACGGCAATCTTGGCAACGCGTTGAGGGAGGCGGGGCAGCTTGATGAGGCGATCGCGGCCTGTCGGCGGGCGATTCGGCTCAAGCCCGAATATGCCATAGCGCACAACAATCTGGGCAACGTGCTAAAGGACAAGGGGGAACTTGATGACGCCATCGCGGCCTATCGGCAGGCCATTCGGATCAAGCCTGATTATGCCGAAGCGCACACGAATCTGGGCAACGCGTTAAAGGACAAGGGGCAAGTTGATGAGGCCGTGGCGGCCTACCGGCAGGCGGTTCGGCTGAAGCCCGATCTTGCCGAAGCCCACAACAATCTGGGGTTCGCTTTGGAAAGCACGTGGCAGATTGACGAGGCCATCGCGTGCCAGCAGCGGGCCATTCAGCTCAAGCCTGATTTCGCCGAAGCGTATAGCAATCTGGGGAAGGCATTGACGGCCAAGGGGCAAATTGACGAGGCGATCGCTTTCTATCGGCAGGCCATTCGGCTCAAGCCCGGTCTTGTGGGAGTGCACAGCAATCTTGTGCTCACGCTGCATTATCATCCCGGCTACGACGGCAAGATGATCCAGGAGGAACTTGGCCGCTGGAACCGGCAGCACGCCGAGCCGCTGAAGAAATTCATTCGGCCGCACGCCAACAGCCGCGACCCGGATCGGCGGTTGCGGATCGGTTACGTGTCGCCGGATTTCCGCGAGTGCGTTATTGGCCCGAGCCTGCTGCCGTTGTTCGGCCAGCACGATCATGGGCAAATGGAGGTTTTCTGTTACGCCAACGTTGTCCGGCCCGACACGCGAACCGACGAGCTGCGGCGTCACACGGATGTCTGGCGCAGCATTGTGGGGCTGTCCGATTCCCAGGCTGTCGATCTGATTCGGCAAGACGGGATCGACATCCTGGTGGATTTGGCGCTGCACACGGGGAACAACCGTCTTGTGATATTCGCTTACAAGCCGGCCCCGGTGCAGGTGACGTACCTGGGGTATTGCGGCAGCACGGGCATAGACACGATGGACTACCGCCTGTCCGATCCCTATCTGGATCCCTCGGATTCGGATCTATCCATTTACAACGAGCGGACGATCCGGCTGCCGGAAACCTACTGGTGTTACGGCGTGACCGGCCCGGCTCCCGATCCATCGCCGCCGCCGGCGGAGGCGGGATACGTCACCTTCGGGTGCCTGAACAATTCCGCCAAGGTCTCGATGTCCGCGCTCGATTTGTGGGCCCAGATTCTGCAAGCCGTGCCGCGGTCGCGGCTGATCGTTCATTTCAATCCGGGACCGCACCTGGATGCGATGCGAGAGCGATTTGCCGGCAAGGGCATTTCGCCGGATCGCCTGGAATTTCCGAGCCGGCAGGCGTGGCCGGAATATATTCAAACCTACGGCCGGATCGACATTGCTCTGGATCCGTTCCCCTGGGGCGGGGGAATCACGACCTGCGATGCGTTGTGGATGGGCGTGCCGGTGGTGAGTCTTGTCGGCCGGACGGCCGTCGGACGCGGCGGCGCCAGCATCCTGAGCAAC
>JBEKXM010000207.1:0-7681 GCA_049512115.1 Tepidisphaeraceae bacterium
GGGACCGGGCTGGGACTGGCGATCGTTCACCGCATCGTCGAGGCGCACGATGGGACGATCACGGCAAGCAACGCGCCCCAGGGCGGAGCGATTTTTGAATTCAGGATTTAGCGAGAGCATCAGGGAGAACGCATGGCTCGAATACTAATCGTTGACGATCAGGACATGATGCGGGATTCGCTGGCGCAGACGCTGGTGCGAGAGGGCCACGAGGTGGTGGCGGCGCCGGACGGTGCGGCGGCCGCGGCGCGGCTCGGGGCGGCGCGGTTCGATCTGCTCATCACCGATTTGCGCATGCCCAAGATGACGGGGCTGGAACTGCTCGCCGAGGCCAAACGCCTGCGCCCGGAGATGCCGGTCGTCCTGATGACGGCGTTCGCGACGGTCTCCAACGCGGTCGAGGCCATGAAGCTGGGGGCGTACGATTACATTCAGAAGCCATTCAACGCCGACGAGATCAAGCTGCTGGTGGACCGCACGCTGGAGCACAGCCGGCTGCGGCTGGAAAACCAGGCGTATCGGAGCATGACGGAAATCGGCTCGCCGCGTCCGCTGATCGGGCAGAGCGCGGCGATGGAGCAGGTTCGGCAGAAAATCGAGCAGGTTTCCCGCAGCAACGCGACCGTGCTGATCCGCGGAGAAAGCGGGACCGGTAAGGAGGTGGTGGCGCGGGCGATTCATCTGGCTTCGGGCCGTCGCGAGCGGCCGATGCTGGCCGTGAATTGCGCGGCGTTATCGGAGAACCTGCTGGAATCGGAACTTTTCGGGCACGAAAAAGGCGCTTTCACCGGCGCCGACAAGCTCCGCCGGGGGAGGTTCGAGCTGGCCGACGGGGGGACGCTTTTGCTGGATGAGATCAGCGAAATCGCGGCGGCGCTGCAGGCGAAGCTGCTGCGGGTTTTGCAGGAAAGCTGTTTCGAGCGCGTGGGCAGCAGCCTGACGCAGCAGGTGGACGTGCGCGTGATCGCGACCACCAACCGGAACCTGGAACGTTGCGTGGAAGAAGGCGATTTCCGCCGGGACTTGTTCTATCGGCTGAACGTCGTACCGATCGAGATTCCACCGTTGCGGAACCGGCTGGAGGATATCCCCGAACTGTGCCGGAATTTTGTCCACCAGGCGAGCAAGCGTGAGAAGGCGGCGTTCCGGCACATCGAGCCGGAGGCGCTGGCGCTGTTGCAGCATTACGACTGGCCGGGCAACGTGCGGGAATTGCAGAATATCCTGGAGCGCGCGGTGGTATTGGAAAGCGAGCCGGGGGTGATCCGAGCGCAGACGATCGAGCCGTGGCTGAAGCATCAGCACGCCGCGCCGGTGGCCGAGGGGCTGGCCGGGAGGCCGTTGGCGGAGATCGAAAAGCAGGTGATTCTGAGCACGCTCCAGCAGTTCAAAGGCCATCGGGTTCGCACGGCCGGGGCGCTGGGGATCGGCGTGCGAACGCTGGGCATGAAGCTGAAGCGCTGGCGCGAGGAAGGCGAGCTTGCCGAGGAGATGGTGGCGCACCAGTAGGCGCAGGAGTTGCGCGTGACGGCGCAAGTTCGGCGCAGTTCCGCTGCGGCAAAGCGTGGATTTGCCGGAAGTTTTTTCTGGCACGCGGTTTGTTCTGAGAGGCCTGAATGTTTATTGACCGTCTGCTCAATCAGGGGAGTACGCCGGTGTTGGAGCGAATGCTTCAATTCACCGATGCCCGGCAGAGTCTGCTCGCGGAGGACGTCGCCAACGTTTCAACTCCGAATTTCGTGCAGAAGGATCTCTCCCTGGAGCAGTTCCAGGAAATCCTTCAGAAGAAGGTCGAGGAACAGGACTCGGCGGCCCCTGGGAGCGTGAATTTCGACGATGTCTCGATGGACATTCAGCAACCCCAGCAGGGCATGCTGTTTCACGACGGGAACAACCGCTCGATGGAGCAACTGATGAGCGACCAGGCCAAGAACGCCCTGATGCACAATATGGCCGTGGAGCTTCTGCGCGATCAATACTCGATGATCGAAACCGCCTTGAAGGAAGGGAAATAAACTATGTTTGACGTTCTCGACATGGGCGCCAGCGCACTAACGGCCCAGCGAATCCGCATGGATACGATCGCGGGCAACATCGCCAACGCCAACACGCTACGGGACTCGAATGGCAAGCCGAATCCGTATCGCCGGCGGTTCGTGGTGTTCGCCCCTGGTGAGGCGGAGGGTTCGACGAAGCCGGGCGTACACGTGAAATCGGTGCAATTGGATCAGTCGCCGCTGCCCAAGCGATTCGATCCGGGAAATCCCGACGCCGACAAGGACGGTTACGTCAGTTATCCGAACGTCGATCTGGCGGTCGAGTTCGTCAACGCGCTGGAGGCTTCGCGGGCCTACGAGGCGAACGTCACCATGATGGATACGGCCAAGTCGATGTTTAATTCGAGCCTGCGGCTGCTCGCTTGATAGCGGCTGCTCGCGTGATATTGGACTGAGCAATGATCGAAGGCGCTGCAAATAATCTAGGCAAAATCGCCGGCGTCACGCCGGGGACCGGGCCGTCGCAATCCACCGGGCCGACGCCCGCCTCGAGCTTTGCCGACGTTCTTAAAAAGAGCATCGACGATGTTTCAAAACTTCAGGAGGACGCGTCGCAGGCCGTCGAAGACGTGGCGACCGGCAAAAACCAAAGCGTGACCGGCGTGATGGAGGCGGTGGAAAAGTCCGACCTCGCCTTTAAGACCCTTTTAGCGATCCGATCCAAGCTCATGGACGCTTACGAAGAGATCAAGCAGATCTCGATATGATCGGTTTTGTGGCAATTGGGATGCAGGAATGTTCTAAGTAGTTCGATTTCGCAGGATGCGACCTTCTCGGCCATGGAGGGCTGAGCGATGGATTTCCTCAAAGTACAATTCACGCGGATTCAGGAGCAGCTCGGCGGGCTTTCGGCCACGCAGAAGATGCTGGTCGTTTCCCTGCTGACGATCATGGTGATGACGCTGCTGTGGTGGTCACATTGGGCGGCGGAGCCGGAGATGTCGCCGCTGCTGGATCAATCGCTTTCCACGGAAGACGTGGGGCTGATCACGGCGAACCTGGATGCGCGGGACATCCCGCATCAGGTGGTCGGGGACAAGGTGATGGTTCCGGCGGACCGGAAGATGGAAGTGCTGGCGGTGCTGGGGTACTCCAACGCCTTGCCGAAGGATTTCGACAAGGGGTTTGACGAGATCATCAAGCAGATGAACTGGCTCGATCCGCCGGACAAGACGGACCAGATGTTCCTGAGAGCGAAGGAGCAGACGCTGGCGGGGATGATCCGGCGCTGGCCGGGGGTTGCCGAGGCGGACGTGGTGATCGATCCGAGCGTGGACCGTCACATCGGGGACAACGACGTGCAGCCGGTGGCGACCGTGACGATCACGGCGGGTCGGAGCAACAAGCTGGGGAACCGGCAACTGGCCGAATCCGCGGCGGCGGCGGTTTGCGGCGCGCAGCCGGGGCTGGAGCGGAGCCATGTGAACGTGATCATCGACGGGGTATCGATTGCGGTGAAGGACCATTCCGAGGACGGGATGGACAGCGGCGGCGACGGCGTGCAGATGCAACAGCAATATGAGGAGTATTACCGCAAAAAGATCGAAGCCGCCCTGGAGGACATCCGCGGCGTGATGGTCTCCGTCACGGTGAAGGTGGACACTTCACAAACGACCACGACCATCCACAAGGTCGATCCCAAGCAGACGGTCTCCGTGCCGATGCAAACCGAAGAAACCAGCCAGGAGCAGAACGCCCAGGCGGCGTCGGCTCAGGAGGAACCGGGCGCGATGGCGAACACCAGCCTGTCGCTGCCGGCGTCCGGCGGCGGGGGGGGCGGCGGGTCCACCAACTCCACGGAAAAGAACGAATTCAAGTCCGACTACGGGAACCAGGATGAGGTCATCAAGCAAGGCGCCGGCACCGCGACGGTGGCGTCGGCATCGGTGCGCGTTCCCCGCAGTTATTTCATACAGGCCTACAAGATTGAAAACGGCGGAAAGGACCCGGACGATCCTGCTGCCCTGAAGACGTACATGGACGCGCAACTCCAGAAGATTCACAACGAGGTGAAGGGATGCGCCGTTTTCCCCAGCGACGATGCGCTGTTCGTTGAGACGTACAGCGACGTGGTGCAGCCGGAATTGCCCCTCGGGCAGGAGACGGCCGCGTCACCGATGACCACCGCGCTGGGAAAACACGGCAAAGAGGTCGGCGTCGGCGTGCTGGCGGTGATCAGCCTGCTCATGGTGATGATGATGGTGCGTAAAGGCGGCGGCGCCCCCGCGACGACGACGGTGGCCCAGCCGCTGGCGCCCGCCGAGGCCCCGACCCTCAACGGCAATGAAGCGGTGGTGGGCAGCGCGGCGGAAAACAGCGAATCCCTCGACGGAATGGAATTGGATGAAGAGACGGTCAAGGGGCAGCAGGTGCTCGACCAGGTTCAGAAGATGGTGACCGCCAATCCCGACGCGGCGGCCAGTCTCGTCAAGCGATGGCTTAACCATTGACGGGCGAAAGGGGGCTGGCGTCAAGAGGCCGGCCCTGAGGCGATATGGCCGAAGAAATCTCCGGTGTGCGCAAAGCCGCGGTTCTGATGCTTTCCTTGACCCAGGAGCAGGCCTCGGAGATTCTCAAGCGTCTGCCGCCCGATGCGGTCGAGGAGGTCGTCCGCGAGATCGCCGTCATCAAGGACGTTGCCATCGACCAGCGCACGGAGGTTTTCGGCGAGTTCTACAACTTGGCATTGGCCCACACGTCCATGAACGAAGGGGGGCTGGAATATGCCAAGTCTTTGGTGCGCAAATCGCTCGGCGACGACGACGCCAGCCGAGTCCTCAAGCAGGTCACCCAGCAGGTGCAGACGACTCCGTTTTCATTTCTTCAGAAGGCAGAAAGCGAAAACCTGTTGACGTTCATTCAGGACGAGCATCCGCAGACGATCGCGTTGATCCTGGCGCATCTTCCGCCGCAGAAGGCGAGCGAGATTCTGGTCGGGTTGCCGAGCCAGAAGCAGATCGAAGTGGTCAAGCGCGTCGCCAACATGGAGCAGACCAATCCCGAGGTGATCAAGGAAGTGGAGCGCGGGCTGGAACACCGGCTGTCGGACATCGTTAGCCAGACCTTTGAAAAAGCCGGCGGGGTGGACACGGTGGCGGAGATCCTCAACCTCGCCGATCGGTCGACGGAAAAAGGGATCATGGAAGGGCTGGAGGCGGAGGACCCGGACCTGGTGGAGCAGATTCGGCGGCTGATGTTCGTGTTCGAGGACATCCTGCTGGTCAACGACAAGGGCATCCAGTCCGTGCTGAAGGAAATCGACAACGACGAGCTTGCGCTGGCATTGAAGACCGCCAGCGACGACTTGAAGCAGAAGATTTTCAAGAACATGTCGGAACGCGCGGCGCAGTTGATCCAGGAGGACATGCAATACATGGGTCCGGTGCGGGTCAGCGACGTGGAGGCGGCGCAGCAGAAGATCGTCGATGTCGTCCGCCGCCTGGAGGACGCGGGCGAAATCATCATCTCCGGGCGCGGCGGCGAGAAGGAAATGGTTGTGTGATTCGGCCGAATGAGCGGCGGCGTGGGTCCTTGCGAGGAGCGGCAGTATGGGTCTGATCAAATCCGCGGATGTTCCGATGAGCGTGTCGGTCTTCTCGATGCGGGACATCGAGGAGGCGGCCAAATCCGTGATCCTGCGCGCCCGCGCCCAGGCCGGCCAGATCATCGCCGCCGCGCAAGCCGAAAGCGCCAAAGCCCGCCAGGAGGCGAAAACGGACGGCCTGGCTGAAGGCCGCCGGCAGGGACAGGCGCTGGGATTCGAGGAAGGGAAACAGACCGGCCACGCCCAGGCGTTGGCCGAGCATGGGACGGCGATGACGCAGCTCATCGGCGCGCTCACGCAGGCGGTGCGTCTGTTGGACGACGGACGCGATCAGCTCCAAACCCACGGGATCAACGAGGTCGTGCGCCTTGCCTGCGCGATTGCGCGCAAGGTCACCAAGCGGCAGGGCATCATCGACGAGCAGACCCTGTCCCGGAATTTGAGCGAAGCGCTCTCCCTGGCGATTCACGCCGCGGACGTGCGCGTCGCCGTCCATCCGTCGCAGCTTAAAACGCTTCAGGCCGAGCTGCCGAATCTTCGCCTTGCGTGGCCGCAACTCAAGCACGTCGAATTGACGGAAGATTCGTCGATCGCTCCGGGCGGGGCGCGTGTGTTCACGGCCCACGGGAAAATCGACGGGGACCTGGATGCCCAGCTCGACCAGATCATCGGCGAGCTTCTTCCGGAGCCAACCGCGGAGGCTTCGCCTTCCGTCGCGGAGGCTTCGCCGTCGGCTGGGGAGGCCAAGTGACGTATCTCGGCTCGCAGGTTGATTTCGTGGAATCGGCGCAGCCGTATCGGGTGGCGGGCCAGGTGCAGGCGATCGGCGGGTTGACGATCGAGGCGAGCGATCTGGCGTTGCCGGTCGGATCGCTGTGCCGGATCGTGAGTTTTGGCGGAAGGGAATCGGTCGCGGAAGTGATTGGGTTTCAGCACGACCGGACGCTGCTGATGTCGCTGGAATCGTCGGCCGGGGTCGCGCGCGGGGACCGCGTGGAAAATCTTGCCGCCGCCCCGACGGTCAATTGCACACACCGGCTGATGGGCCGCGTGCTCAACGGCCTGGGCAAGCCGGTGGACGGCCGGCAACCGTTGCCGATGGGAACGCGCCGCCGGATGGACGCCCGGTCCGTGGCGCCGATGTCGCGGATCAACATTGACCAGCCGATCGCCACGAGCATCCGCGCGGTCGACGCCCTGCACACGTGCGGGCTTGGCCAGCGGATGGGAATTTTTTCGGGTCCCGGCGTGGGCAAGAGCACGCTGCTGGGCCAGATCGCCAAGCACACCAGCGCGGACGTTTCGGTGGTGTCGCTGGTGGGGGAGCGTGGCCGCGAGGTGCAGGAATTCCTCCAGAAAATCCTTGGCGAAGAAGGGCTTCGGCGTTGCGTGGTAGTGGTCAGCACGGGCGACGAGGCCCCGCTGCTGCGCGTGCGGTCGGTGAAGGTCGCCTGCACCATCGCGGAGTTTTTCCGCGACGAGGGGATGAACGTGTTGCTGCTGGTGGATTCGATCACGCGCATGTGCCATGCGCAGCGTCAGATCGGCCTGGCGGCGCGGGAGCCGCCGGCGACCAAGGGGTATCCCCCCAGCGTCTTTGGGCTTCTGCCGCAAATCCTCGAGCGGGCCGGCCGCAGCCGGCGCGGATCGATCACCGGGTTCTACACCATCCTGGTCGAGGGAGACGATTTCAACGAGCCGATCGCCGACGCCGTCAAGGGAATCGTGGACGGGCACGTTTGGCTCAGCCGGTCGCTGGCCAACCGTTCGCATTTCCCGGCGATCGACGTGTTGCAGAGCATCAGCCGCGTTCGCGGCGACGTGGTCGCAGCCGAGCAACTGGCGCACGCCAAACGCGTCCTGGGCCTGACGGCCGTGTATCAGGACATCGAAGACCTGGTCAACATCGGCGCCTACGTTCCGGGCGTCAATCCGGAATTCGACCTGGCGGTGCAATCGCGGCAACGGATATTGCAGTTCCTCCAGCAGGATTCGGCGTCACCGCTGAAGATGGAACAGTCGGTGCGCCAGTTGGCGGAACTGTCGGCGTGGATCGATCAATTGGAAAAGGCCCTGCGGG
>JBEKXM010000208.1:0-7658 GCA_049512115.1 Tepidisphaeraceae bacterium
CAGAGACCACCGAGCACACGGAGAAAATGCATTTTTTTCATCTAAAATATGTTTCTCTGTGCTCTCTGTGATCTCTGTGCTCTCCGTGGTTTTTTTAGATGATGTAAATCAGGTGGCTTGCTTCAAGACTCCCGGCTGATCCAGCCGGAACGGCGGCGGACGGTCACGCCGGCGGGGAATTGTCGTCTGGGCGGGGTCGCGGCGTCGGCGGCGAGGTCGCGGAGACGGTCCAGCATCGCGGGCGTCAACTCGCCGGGCGGAATGCCCTGCGACGTCAGCCACCGTCGCGCCGATTCCCGTGCCAGCATTCGCGGGCATTCGGCCAACTCGATCGCGGGAAATTTGTCGTTCAGCACCGGCGCGGTTTTGCGAATCCAATCTACGTATGCCGCGCAGGCGCCGCCGACTGCCAGCAGCGGCTCGTGCAAATCGGAACGCGATTCGAGGAATTTGCGAACCCGATTGCGGGCGTACTTTTCCGATCGATTGCTGGCGTCCTCTCGCCATTCCTGGCCGCGGCTTGTTAGAAAATCGCGAATCGCTTGGCGGCGGATGCTCAGGAGCGGGCGCAGGATTGTCAGCCCGGCGATTTGACCGCGCGGGCGCATTCCGGCCAGGCCGGCAGCGCCGGAACCGCGGAGAAGCCGGAGAAAAATCGTCTCGGCCTGATCGTCGGCCTGATGGGCCAGGATCACGCCCAGTAATTCCTCGCGCTCGACGACCCGGCGGAACAGTTCAAGCCGGATCGCCCGATAGCGGGCCGACGGGTTTTTCGGCAAAGACAAAGACCCCATTCCCGGCTCGATCTGGTCCCGGCGGACAATCGTGGCGGGAATCGCAAGTTTCTCAACCAATGTCGCGACGAACCCCGCGTCATCCGCGCTGGCCTGCCCGCGGATTTGATGATCGAGATGAACGACGTGCGAAGAAATCTCCGGCCGACCGTGCAGCAGTAGCAGCAAGGCAACGCTGTCCGCCCCCCCGCTGACGGCGACGGCCCAGCGGCCGGACGGAATCTCCAACTCCGCAAGCCGTTGTTCGACGTTCACATGGATATGTTACATGAAAAACCCCACGGCGATGCCGTGGGGTTTCGAAATGCTGTTGTAAATCATTGTCGATCAGTTTGCGCGGCGGCGACGGACCAGCAGACCGCCACCGGCCAGAAGAAGCAAACTCGCCGAGGCCGGCTCTGGAACGTATACAATCCCGCGGAATGCTTCATCGCTCGTGCTGCTAAGGGTCACCAGTGAGTTCAGCGTCCCCGAGATAGTACTATCGTAGCCCGAACTGTCGGTCAAAGACCAGAGTTGCCCACCTCCACCCGCGGCAGACGCGCCGGTGGTGGCATACAACGTGGCACTCGACCCGGAATACGTTCCGGTCAGGCCTCGAACTCCCTGTGTGGTTGCGAACGTGGCGCTGGCCGCTATGACACCCTCACTCGTCCAAGTCCCCCCATTGAGACAGAACTTTTCAATCCCCAACGCGCCCGTGCCGGTGGTGTCATCCGCAACGTATAGCGTATCCAGACCCGCAACGGTTGGGGAAAGATCGGCAAAGAAGAAGGAGTACGGGCTTCCCGTGGTGGGCACGCCCGGCAGGTTTGTGATGGTCTGGCCCGACGTGGTCGGCAGACCCGACCCAACCGCCCCCAGTCGGACGGTGCTGCCGGAGCTGTCCGTGTTGTACAGTTGTCCACCAAAAATATTGACCTGTCGGATATTCGTAACGGTGGTGCTGAGCTGTGTATCGCTGGTACCCGTGCTGCCGATCGTTGTATACCGAACTCCCCCAGTCGCCCCGCCCATCCAAATGCTATTGCCATCCGTCGTGACTGCGCTGCGGGGATTGTTTCCAGTGGCGAAATCGGTCAATGCGGTTGACGTGTCAACCACTCCGGTGCTCACCGGCAGAATTCCGATGGTTCGGGGAAAAGTCGTGCCGGCGGAGCCGGGAAGCGCGGTTGATCCGCCCGTGGGGGCGTCATATCCAGTCAATGCGATATATTGGCCGTTTGCGGAAATCGTCAAAAGCCCTTCGGAGGTCGCAGTACCCGAGGCAATAAGAGCCTGCTGCGTACCCCCACCCGGAGCCCCCGCAGCCGACGTCGGCATCGGGATTGACTGCACCAAAGTGCCCGTCGTGGTGTATTCATCCAAAAACACCGGGTTTCCCGTGCTTGCCAGAGGCGTCGCACTACCATCTCCCACGCGGTAAATGACCAAATCGCCCAGAGTGATCGGATTTGCCGACGCTCGGGAAACACCCAGAGCCGCAAGGGCTGCCGCGGCCAGCAGTCCTGATTTGTGAGAATTCATCATGTAATTTTCTCCCTTACCTAAAAGTTGATACGAATTGCCAAATGCCGGAGTGACTTCTATGGGCGCAAATCTCTCGTCCGATGAAGATGTTGTTAATGTCCTGTTAAATAGACGCAATTTATCCCTGAAATGACGGTTTCAGCGAACTATTTTTCAGCCTCCAAGGGCCGATTGCTATCCGCAATCGGCTCCTCCCTGGGGCTTCCCAGTAGTTATAACAAGTGCTTCTTTGAAACTGCAAATGCACGAAGCTCTTTCGCCAGGCCATCCACCACGCCTGGCCAATCCCCCGGCTTTTCCTGCCGGAATATTCGCATCGTCGGATACCATGGTGAATCGTTGCGATTCTCCATCCAGCGCCAGTCGGCCACCAACGGCAACAGCAGCCACACCGGCTTGCCCATCGCACCTGCCAGGTGGGCAACCGCCGTGTCGCAGGCGATGACCAGATCGAGATTGGCGATGAGCGCGGCGGTATCGGCGAAATCCCAAAGCTCCGCCGTCCAGTCGGTGATCTCAAACTCCGCCGGCCCAGCCGCCGCCTGCCGCCCGGCCGGACCCTTCTGGAGGCTGCAAAACCAGGTGTTTGGCACGGCCCCGAGCGGTACCAGCACCTCCAGCGAAAATGAACGCGTCCGGTCTTCCTTATGCGTCGGATTGCCCCACCAGCAAAGACCGACCTTCTTTCTCCCATCCTTCCCAAACCGCTGCCGCCAGCGCTCGACCAGCGCCGGATCGGCGAAAACATACGGCACATTTCCCGGAATCGTCGCCAGCGTCGTCCCCAGCACCTGGGGAAGGCTCATCAGCGGACATTGCACGTCGAACGGCGGCAATTCCTCCGGCGGACACACGATCCCCTCCACGCACGGCACCGTTTGCAGCAGGCGCCGAAGCGTCGGCTGCGCCGCCACGATCGGTTTGCCCCCGCGCCCGGCAATCACCGGAATGTACCGCGCGAATTGAATCGCATCCCCAAACCCCTGCTCGCAATCCAGCAGAATCCGCCGGCCCGCCAATTCCTCGCCGCCCCAAACGCCCAACTGCGCATATCTCGCCGGGGTCGGGATCGATCTGGCTTTCCACCGCATTTCATACCCCGCCCATCCCTCGCGCAACTCGCCTCTGAGCAATTGCAACATTGCCAGATTGAATCTCGCCAGCGGGAATTCCTCTCCCGCCGACAGCGCCCGCCGAAAGAATTCCATCGCCTTCTCATTTTGCCCAAGCTGGCGATAAACCGCCCCCAGATTGTTGTACAACCGTGGATCGCGGAAGCCCATGGCTTCCGCCTTGTGGTATTCCCCAATCGCTTCTTCCAGCCGCCCGCTCTCGAACAACGCGGTCGCCAGGTTATAACGCACCTCCACCGAATCGACGATTTGCAACGATCGCCCGAACGTTTCGATGGCCCCATCAAGCTCCTTCATCTGGCCCAGCACCGTCCCCAGTTCGTTTAGCGCCTGATGAAACCGCGGATTGATCGCCAGCGCCCGCCGCAACGCGTCCACCGATTCCGTCAGACGATTCTGCTTTTGCAACGCCCGGCCCAGATTGAACCACGCCACGGGCGAATCCGGCTGAATCGCCAGCGCCCGCCGCGCCAGTTCGATCGCCTCGTCCGTCGCCTCCCTCTCGCACAGGATGCCGGAAAGGCTCGACAGCACCTCCGGATAATCCGGCCGCAGCGCCAGCGCCGTCCGGTACGCCCCGATCGCCTCGTCCAACCGGTTGAGCCTCACCAGCGCATTTCCCATGTTGTGGTGTGTCGGCGCATAATTGGCCCGCAACGCCATCGCCCGCTTCAGAACTTCAATCGCCTCTTCCTGCCGCCCCGCCTGCGACAGCGCGCTGCCCAACGAATCGAGAACCCTGAAATCGTTCGGCTTCAATCGCAACGCCGTTTGCAGCGATTCCACCGCCCGCTCGAATCGCCCCAGCCGGATCAGCGAACTCCCCTTGTTCTCATGCGCATCGCTCAAATCCGGCTGAAGCAGGATCGCCCGCTCGTAGGCCTCGATCGCCTGCTCATACCGCCCGGCGATCGCCATCGCAGCCCCCAGATCGCAGTGATATCTCGCCGCCGTCGGATTCTGCGCAATAGCCCGGCGAATGTACTCCACCGCCGTCTCCCCCTGTCCAACCTGGCTGCTCAGCAGCCCGAGCAGGTGAAGCGCATGCGCATTATTCGGATCGCCCGCCAGGATTTGTCGATAGATTCCCTCCGCCTCGCGCAGCCGCCCCGCCTGGTGATGCTGCACCCCCAGGTCCAGCGCCTGCTGAAGAGTCATCGTTGTCTGGCCGGGCCTATCCATGAAATCAGGCTAACGGTTTTCGAGTTCGAATGGAACGCAACGCTCAACACACGACCCTCAACGCTCAAGGCCAAACGTTCACGCGTGGGCGCCGCACCAAGAGGTTCCTCTTTACTTTTAGGCGGGAGGTGAAGGTTTTGGACCGGTTCTTTGTTTGGTCGTGGGTAAAAATATTAAAAGTTACCGACCGCAACTGGGGGATGTTGGAAGAACGGCCTGGTTGAGATGCGCGGTTGAAACACCGTGCCGACACGTATATGCGGCACCTGCACTTGCACCAGCCCTCAAAAATCAGATTATTTCAAATATACCCTGCGTAACCGGTTTTTCGTTGACATGGGCAGGAAAAGGCTTATTCTACCGCCTAAGGGGGCTTAACGCCATTTTTCGGAGAGACGAAAATGCGGCAATCCACTCCCGCTTTGCGAAGCG
Source organism: Tepidisphaeraceae bacterium (assembly GCA_049512115.1). Taxonomy (GTDB): domain Bacteria; phylum Planctomycetota; class Phycisphaerae; order Tepidisphaerales; family Tepidisphaeraceae; genus PALSA-1353. Next base: position 5,072 of record JBEKXM010000208.1, read on the forward strand.
TCATTCTGTTTTCAATCGCTGTTTTAGCCGTAGAAGCGGTGGCGACCTTCCCGCTATCTGCCGCTGCCGTTGATTGGACCGTCTGGTCATCCTTAACGGTTGGATCGCCCACGGGTGGAGCCCTGGGGTCGATCAATGGATTGCCCACGCTCGTCAATGTCAGCTATACCGGCGAGGTTCTCCCCTCGAGCTATACCGGTTTCGGACCACCCCCCGGAGGTTTGTTTCCAAGCTGGACACCGGGCACGACATTCTCCGGTGGAAGTGTCGGAAATTCTCCTTCGAATCTTGGATCAATTGCATTGAGCGGCGGCCCAGCAACCGGCGTCAACACCCTCAACTTCTCCCCTGCCGCCATCGACCCTGTCATGGCAATCTGGAGCCTGGGCAGCGCTAACCTCGGCACCCCCGCGCAATTTGTATTCCCGCTATCTGAGTCCTTCACCATCGAAGGTGGCGGCCCCAACACCGAGACTGGTGGCGGACCAATCACGTTCTTCCCCCCCAACGATGTGTTCGGCATCGAAGGCAATGGAGTTATCCAGTTCCATGGAACCTACTCATCGCTGACCTGGACCAATCCAATTTTTGAGAACGACTATGCGTTCACCGTCGGCGCGGAAGGCGTCGTTCCAGAGCCGGCTTCGCTCGGCCTGATGGCGCTCGTCGCATTCGCATCGCTCGCTCGGCGGCGCTAAGCGATGCGATGATCTTACCATCGGGCGCAATGAGCCAGACGGATAGGATACCCTGTATTCCAAGGCTTTTAAGGGCGGTCTTCGCGCCACCCCGGAGCGTTGTCCGGAATGTGGGACTCTTGTGAAGAAGTAAACGTTCGCCGCGTCAGATGTTGCCTCACGAAGATGCGTTGTCCCGTGCCTGCGGCTACGACCTCAACGCTAGCCCCAACCGCCGCCCGGATTGTGGCACAGTCCCCGCCACAGTAGATTATTTCCCGTGAGACGGCTTCGCCGATTCCTGTTCAATCCAACAGCAACCGTCTCCCTCGCTATTTGCATCGCGACCTCGGTTTTGTGGATCCGAAGCTACTGGCGCCAGGACGTCTTCTATCTTCGTCATCAGCGGCAATGGGAACTCCAAAGTAACCTCGGTGTCATCAGCCTCGCCGTCCTGAGGCAATATCCGGGTCGATACATTTCCCCGCGAAAGGTTGTGCCCAGTGGACCGGCGGAGCCCGCTTCTCCGACGGTGAAATTATTTCACACAAGCGACCGGCCCATCACGATCAATCCACAAAGCCGTCTGCGACCCTGGATCGGGGGCCTGCAGGAATGGGCGATGACCTATACGCCTCAACCCAACAATGGCTGGACGGGTACAGGAACCTTTAGGGAAGGCTGGCTCGCAGAAATACCGGCGTGGATGCTTGCACTATTCACATCGTTGCTCCCCCTCCTCTGGCTTCGCCAAAACCGCCAGCAGCGCCTCGTCCAAAATCGGCTTCGCAAATCTCTTTGCCTCACTTGCGGATATGACCTCCGCGCGACACCTTACCGCTGCCCCGAGTGTGGGACGATTCCGACTCAGGTGAAATCCGCTACGTGAACTTCCGCAGGCTTAGCAAACGCGGTAGCCAAGGTTGGAAGCATACACCGGCTATCAAAAGCTGTGACGTACTGGACACTGCCGGATCTCGCGACGCTCTGTTCAAATATCGCTCACGGAACAGGCGAGGTATAATGTGTAGCTCAAAGGTCATAAGCCAATTCTCATTGCCATGCGCCGCGGCGAACCTCGCATGCCCCCGCCGCCGTTCCCGCCATATTCACCTTGTGGAGTTCCCGGAAACCGCCACCCCCAAAGACAAAATGCTATCATTGTTGAGCCCGGTGAGACACACATTCCCCAATCCAGAGGAAGTCTTGCGAGCCAATTGGCGATAACGAACTATGGAATAACGAGTTGTGATTCTACGGAAAAGCTAGCTATCACTAATCAAAACCGAAAAACTGTCAGATTTTGTCCGATTCTGTCAGATTTCGTCCAGTTCTGGTCCCCGCTTACGCGGATTGCTGAGATGTTCTACGCGCTTTCCTTCCGCCGTTCCGGCTTCAATTCGAACAGGCTCGTGCGGCCATCGACGATCTCTTCGGTGATAACGTACTTTCCCCCCTGTTGCTCGTCGGGCAGGCGATACATCAAATCCATCATGATCTCCTCGACCACAGCCCGCAGGGCGCGAGCCCCCGTGTCGCGCTTCAACGCACGCTCGGCGATCAACTCCAGCGCGCCCGGCGTGAATTCCAGCTCGCTGCCTTCGATGCGGAAGAATTTCTGGAACTGCTTCACCAGCGCGTTCTTCGGCTCGGTCAGGATGTTGATCAACGTCTTGATGTCCAACGGATCGAGCGTGGCGACAACCGGCAGCCGGCCCACGAACTCGGGAATCATGCCGAACTCGACGAGGTCTTCCGGCTGCACCTGCGCCAAAATGCGCGCCCGGTCGCGCGAGGTCTCGGAAACGGTCGTTTCGCTGGTGAACCCGATCTGCCGCTTGCCCAGCCGTTTGCGGAGGATGTCTTCCAATCCCACAAACGTTCCGCCGCAGATGAACAGGATCTGCGAG
>JBEKXM010000209.1:0-7657 GCA_049512115.1 Tepidisphaeraceae bacterium
TTTGGCCTAATCTGGATCAATCCTAGCCGGGTCAGTGGAGCGCCCTGTTTTTACGGCACGCGCGTGCCAATCCAAAATCTCTTTGATTCCATCGCAGCCGGGGAGACGCTCGAAGATTTTCTCGATGGTTTTGAGGGCGTTTCCCGCGAGCAGGCGATTGCCATACTTGAACTGGCGGGCAAAGACTTGATGACCGATTTGCAATCCCTGTGAAACTGCTTTTCGATCACAATGTCGATCGACGCTTTCGTCGTTACATACCTGGGCACGAAATCCGCACGACAAGGGAAATGGGCTGGGAAGCGCTCAGCAATGGTTTGCTTCTCAAGGTGGCCGCCGATGCCAGATTTGAAGCATTCGTCAGCATCGACAAGAAGATCGAGCGCGAGCAAAACCTTAAGATCTTGCCGCTGCCAGTTGTTATCATTGACGCTTTGTCTAACGCACTACCGGCCCTCATTCCATTTTCACCACTGCTCCTTGACCTGTTCAGCCACCCGCTGGAACCTCTTCTGTATGTCGTCGAGCCGACCGGCCTGGTGCATCGTTTGACCGCTCCTCGAAAATGATTCCGCTTTTTCGTCCACGTGCTTGCCACGATGCTTCGCCGTTTGCCTTCGGGATTGATTACCGCGAAACTGCACAGCGCTGGCTGTGCCCGCAACCCAAAGAGTTTAACCGCGAAGGCGCGAAGGCGCGAAGCTCGCGAAGTTGCGCGAAGAAATTCAATTCTAATTTTCTTCGCGCAACTTCGCGTCTTCGCTCCTTCGCGGTAACGCATTTGAGGATAAGCGACGGAGCGGCGAAGCGGCTTTCCGAACCCTCGGAATCTTCCCCTATTTCGCCGCAGCGCGGCCAGGATCCAGCAAAAGCGCGATGAATGAGAGAACCGCCGAACCGGCCCACCATACCGTGATTATCCAGGTAAACCGGTCGTCATCGACTCGCCCCCGGAAGGTATAGACGATGAGCGTCGTAAGCCACGCCCCCTGAACGAGCAACGATAGGCCCCAAATGGCGCGGCACCAGTTTCGCGAGGGATGCCCCAATGCTCGCCAGTAATACGCCGCGGTTACGACGTAACACGGTCCAAACCATAGAAGTGCCTGCGGCCAATCGTAAATGACCAAATACCCAATAAAGATCGCCCAGAACGTCGCGCCGATCGCCAACATGCCGGCCATGATGCGCAGCAGCGCGATCCGCTTATGACCGGGCCATGACGTTGGCGACATTTGATGGAGAGTGGTATTCATAACACCAGTTTACGCCGGCAGCATAGCAAAAGAACGTACTGATCCAGGGCCTACACGCGTATCGTCCATTGATTATCTCCATGGGCACAAAAATGCTTAACTCCACTCCAACGTCTCCAAATGCCGCTGAATGTCGCCGGCGCTGGAGAACCGTTCCAGGATCAGCGAATCCTTCTGCCCGCGGATGATCTCCTTGACCACCTTGAGCTGACGGGAATAGGCGCTTCGTCCGCCCACGAGCGCTAAAAACACCTCGATCAGGTTCAGCACGTCCTTTTCGATCTTGGAACGATTGGGCTTGCCAAGGTCGAAGAAGTCCAGCAATTTGACTTCGAATCCGATGCCCTGGCGGCGGATCATGATGTTGTCATCGTGAATGTCGCCGTGATATTCGCCCAGCTCGTGAATGGGGGCGATTCCCTTGGCCAGGACGTACAAAACGTGCAGGGCCTCGAACGTGCTGAGGCGATGGCCGGATTGCTGATAAAGGAATTCGCTGAGCTTTTTGCCCTCGACCAATTCGCTGATGACGACGATGACTTTTCGGCGATGGACGTAGGCGATTTCCTGGTGGTGGTACTGGAGCAGGATCGGGCAATGCCGCAGGGCGTCGAGCTTGCGGGCGTAGGCGATGGCGGCTTTGCCGGTGGGATCGCGGTGGGGATAGTAGAACTTTGCGGCCCGGCGGATGCCGGTGCTGCGCTCGATAATTCTATAAACCTCGCCCTCCCAGCCACTTCCGAGCATTTCCTCGATCTGATACCGCCCTGCGATGTATCGTCCGGGCGGAAAATTGAATCGCTTGTTCTTTCGGCTGGGGCGATACATGGCCTCAGCATCATGCGGATTGCTTAAAGCAGGGTCAATGAGCGGAGATTGCCGATTGCCGATTGCCAATTGCCGATTAGAAGGCGAGAAAGACCGCGATTGGGGCTTCCTGCATTCCAAATCGGCAATTGGCAATCGGCAATCGGCAATTCCGCCATAAACAGGCCCTACACCCCCCGCTTTATTGAAATTGCCCGCGTTTGTAACGCTTTGAACGATGCCATCGGATAAGATTGACGTGGGATGGAATTCCTAAAGAGCATTACCGGGCGGGTCGTCACCGGTCTGGTCGCCCTGGGCGTGATCGCGGCGGCCATCTCCTGGTGGCAAATGGACGCATCGACCCGGCAAATGCTCCTGTCGGGAACCGGCAGGATTTTGGGCTGGTTTGGCGTGGTGCTGGCGTGGCCGTGGGCGTCGTTCGCCCTCATTTCACGCGTGGCCCGCACCGAAAGCAACCTTGCCGGCGGAATGCTGGTCGCGGCCTACAGCGTCGCGGAAATCGTTCTGCTGGCCTGGCTCTTTCACTGGCATCTGCCCAATGCCACGGCCTGGACTTTTCTCTTGCTCGGCGGACTGGTGTCGGGAGTATATAATCTGCTGATCTGCGACTGGATCGCGGAGAAAGTGTGACGTAAAAATGCCTCAGGCGGGTCAACGTGTGGGTGAATACGTCCTGGACGGGCGGATCGGCGGGGGAACCTTCGGCGAGGTCTGGCGCGCCCGCCATCACGTCTGGACCGACCAACTCGTCGCCATCAAAATCCCCGTTGATTCGCAATACCTGCGAAACCTCAAGGGCGAGGGGGTGGCGATCCACGGCCTGGTGCATCCCAACATCGTTCGGGCCATCGGCTTCGATCCGTATGCCGAGGTCCCTTACCTGACGATGGAATACGTCCCCGGGACAAGTCTGCGGCCGCTGATCCAAAACAAATCGCTGGCGATTGCCCAGGTCGTTTGCATCATGCGGCAAATTCTGGCGGGGTTGAAATACGCGCACGATCACAACGTGATCCATCGCGACATCAAGCCGGAGAACGTCCTCATCCACGAACGGGCCTTCACGGATGGGTTCGACGCTGAAGGCGTTGTGAAGATCACCGATTTCGGATTGGGCAAGGCGGCGAACAACGCCGCGGGGTCGATAGCGTATTCGGCGTCGCTGAACACCGCGGCGGGCCGGGAGATCGCCGGGACGTTGGATTACATGGCTCCCGAGCAGCGTGGCGGCGGCGAGCCGCAGGCCCGGTCCGATCTATACCCCTGCGGGGTGATGCTGTACGAGATGCTGACCGGCGAGCGGCCGGCCGGCACCGAGGTGCCCAGCGATCTGAACGTCTCGGTTCCCAAGTATCTGGACGAAGTGTTCCGCAGGAGTTACGCGCGGCTGGACAAGCGATACGCCTCGGCGGGCGAATTTCTGGCGGCGTTGCCGCCGGCGGCGAAGGGGGCCGTTCCTCCACCGCTGCCGCGGTCGTCGCCCGTGATGCCGCCGCCCGTTCCGCAGCCGGCCGGGCGATGCCCGCAGTGCCAGAAGCCGGTCGAGACCGGCGACCAATATTGCATGCACTGCGGCGTTCAGCTTGTCGCCGAGGTGCGCCGATGTCCAAAATGCGGAGCGTTTCCCGACCAGACCGACCGGTATTGCATTTTCTGCGGCGAATCGCTTTTGCCGCAGACGGTTTCCGTGTGATGCACCGTTTCCGTGTGATGCGACGTTTGGGTGTGATGTGCCATGGCTCATTTTGCGGTTCACATGTTCCTCCTGATCGTCCTGCTGGTCGTGGGATGGGCGTTGTTTTTCGCCTGGGTGATCGGGCAGATTTGCCGCGTATTGTGGTTGGGCGTCTCCCGCGTGACGGGGCTCGGCAGTCGCAGCCGTGCCGCCCAGCTTGGAACGCTGCAATGCAGCCGGTTTCGATGCGGGGCGACGAATCCTCCCCAGGCCAATTTCTGCCGGCGATGCGGTTCGCCCCTGCTGCGGCCGGCGCCGCGGCGGCAGACGGGCCGCCCGGTTGATTCCCAGCGGTGGGCTTCCCGACCGATCTCCTTATGAGCGATTTCACCCCGACGCAATGGACGCTCGAGCCGCAGGGCCGGCCCGACAATCTTTCCGCCGCCGTCCTGCACAGCCTCAGCCGCCCCATCGCCGGCCGAATGGCCTGGGGGCCGCTCAAAAGTTTTGTCCTCGGCGGATTGACCTTCGGAATTCTGCCCCTGATTTGCTGGCCCAGGCGATTCGGAAAATTCGTCGTCGCCGAACAGCAGCAGCTCTGGCACCTCGTCGAATGGCTCCGTATCCGCACCGGCGACGACGAAGCCGCCAAGTTGCGCGATTCCGTCCGCGACACCGGCGCCATCCCCACGCTGCGGCTGGTTCCCCTGGTCATGCTCATCGTCCTGGCGGTGAATTTTCTGCCCTGGCTCAATGTCTCGGGGTTTCATCGCAGCCAGATTCTCGGCGTGACGTATTACGCCCAACCCTGGCTCGGCCATTCAATCCGGTTCGGACATTGGACCCGTCGCTCGATCGACTGGTTTGGTTTGTACGATGTCTGGGTGATCTGTCTTTCCGTCGCATACTGTTCCCATTGGCTTCACGTCCATCAGCACGTGTCGGAAGTCAACCGGCTTCTTCGGCGATTGAATCCGATCCTGCTCAGGCAACATCTGCCGCCCATGGCGCAGTACGGGGCGGGGATCGGGTTGCGTCCGTTCTGGCTGGCGGCTGGAATCATCGGCGTCGCGTACGGCGCGTGGTGGGCGATCCCCGCGGCCCTGGCGGGCGCGGTCCATCAGCGATATTGCCTGCGAACCAGCAATCGCATTCGCTCGGAACTGGCCCTGCGCGTCACCACACTGCTCCAGGAGCAGCGCCCGGCCATCGACGTTCCCACGCCCAACGGATTCCGCGTCGTTTGCAGCAACCGATTGTGCGGGAAATCCCTGCCCGGCGCAGCCGCCTTCTGCCCCCGATGCGGATCGAGACTGCCGTCGGTCGATGCGGTGGCATGATGGGAAACCCGATAACAGAAACCCGAAATCCGAAATCCGAATGACGAATCAAGTCCGAAATCCGAATGACCAATTGAAGACCGTTTCGGATTTCGTCATTTGGATTTCATTCGTCATTCGGATTTCGGGTTTCGGAATTTTCCCATGACCGTCATCTACGCTATCCTCTCCATCCTCGGCTGGGCCTGGTGTGCCGTGGCAGCCGCTTATCTTTTAATCAGGCTCCGACGAAAAACATGACCGACGCATCCGATCCATCCCGTCATCAGCAACTCGAGCGCCAATTCATCACGCACGTGGAGCGGCTCCTGAGCGACAATCGCCTGCGCCTCGGAGCGGCGGGGGGCCGCAAATCGGCCGTCACCCTCATCCGTGACGAGCGATTCAGCGATCGCGGCGTCGAACTCAAACGGCTCATGAGCGAAATGGGCAAACCGGATCGGCAATTGGAATCCCGGATGCCGGTTGGAACGACCCTGGACGTCGGGCTGTTGCGGAAAAAGTGGTGGGTACTCAAATCGCCGGTGGGGCGGTTTCGCGCCATCTGTCTTTCGCCGTCGCGGGCGCTGATTGCCGGGCAATCGGCGCAGCCGCTGGCCGCGGCGGAACTGGGGCAGGCGCTGGCGGCCACGCCGCCGCCGCTGCCGGGGATTCCCGTCACCCTGGCGATCATGTCCACCTCCGGCTTCACCGCCGACGCCCGACAGGCCGCCCTCAAGATCAAAGACCGCACGGTTATCCTGGTTTCACCGACCGAAACCGGCGGCTGGACGATTACCGCCCCGCCCGAGGCCGCCGAAACCGCTGAACTGTTCGATCCCGAACTGGACCTGGAAAAACGGGCCCGAATCCGTTCGGAAATCGACGCTGACCGCGTCGGCCTGCTCTCGGCCGGCATCGCCACAGACAAACTTGCCGCCAAGTTGCAACTTTCACCGCAATTGGTTGAATCTGAGTTAAGATCGTATGCGAAGGAAAACCCCGGCCTGACCGCCAAACGCCTGGACGGGCGGTTGGTCTTGTTCCGGGAAGGTTCCGCGCCCTATTCCAACGGGGCCGCTTTGGGAGGTGCCGATATGCCGTTCATCGATCGCCTGAAAACCCTCTTCGCCCGCAAGGGCGAGGTGGCCAAGAAAATCGCCTTTCTCTCCGAACGGCGCACCGCCCTGAGCCAGCAACTCGAGCGCGGTTATGAAGACATGGGCGCGATGGAAGGCCGGGAAGCCGAACTGCGGCAACAGTTCAAGGACGCCGCCAGCGACCTTCCCCGCCGCCGCATCACCAGCCAACTCGTTCAGCTTCGCAAGGACGTCGAACGCCGACAGCAATTGCTGGCGGTCCTGAATCAGCAGATCAACGTCGTCAGCACGCATCTGCACAACCTGGAACTTCAGCGGCAGGGCCAGACCGCCAAACTCCCCGACAGCGAGGAGATGGCCGCCGACGCCGCCGCGGCCGAAGAGGTTTTGGCCGAGCTTCAGGCGGGAAGCGAATTGGCGGAATCCGTCGGCCTGACAGCCCACGGCTCAATGAGCGACGAAGAACAGGCGCTCTACGACGAATTGCTGAACGAATCCAAAGCGCCGGCCGCGCCGGCAACTGCGCCGCCTGCCGCGGCCGCCCAACCGCCGGCCCAAGCCGCCGCGCCTCCGCAGGCCGTCAAGCCGCCGCCCGCACCTCAGCGCCAGCGCAACGAACCGGAACCGGGTTGAAACCATGGCACTGATCGACAAAATCTTCGGCCGAAAGAAAACGCTCAGCCAACTCAACCGCCAGGAACTGCGCAAGGAGGAAATCCTCCTCACCAAAACGCGCGACCGGCTCTTCAAACGCATCGAGCAGATCAGCACCGACAAGCAGAAAATCTTCCAGCAGGGAGCGACGCAGAAATCCCCGGAGCTTCGCAAATCCCTGGCCCAGGAATTCGAGATGAAGACCCAGGAGCAGCTCATGGCCGCGCGCGAGCTGAATCTCCGCAGCAAGGAACTCATGACCGTCAGCCGGGTGCGCATGGTCAAGGAGAACAGCGAAACCGGCAAAGCAACCGGGCGATTGAACCTCACCGACAAGGACGTCGCCAAGATCGGCCAATGGATCGAGGACGACGCCGTTTCTCAGGATGTTTACCGCGACCGTCTGGATACGCTGCTCGATCTGGGCGGCCAGGCGGACCGCGATTCGCTGGAGTCGGCCGGCTTGACCGGCGCCGGGCAGGAACTCATGAACATCTGGAACGAAATGGATCGCGGGGCCGTGAAGCCCGAGCAGGCCTTCGACGCCGCCGACAAGGCCGTGCGCAAACGTAGCGCGTCTCCGGATAAGGAATCCTGATGGAAGAGCATCTAATGCAATGCAGGGGAGGCGGCGAAAACCCCATAAGGCCCCAAGCGGTTTTCGCCGCCTCCCCCGCACCCCCGGGGCCCCGCCGATATTTCGGCGGGGAGCCCCCACCACTTTCCGGCTTCCCCTCAACCGTCCAGCAGAAGAAATTCCCTCAAACAAAATCCGCCTCTTTTTATTCCCCTTGGACGGTTAGGGGAAAAGGAACGGGGTGG
>JBEKXM010000210.1:0-7646 GCA_049512115.1 Tepidisphaeraceae bacterium
CTCGACGTGCCGGCCGAATTCCACGTATTTCTCGATGTAAACCGTGGAGTCCTTGAATGCGTTTTCGGCCTCGGCCTGGGCCTGTTTAAGCCCGCCGCGGAGGGAGACGTCGTTATGCGCCACGCGCATTCCCCGTCCTCCTCCGCCCGCCGCCGCCTTGATGATGATCGGATACCCGATCTGCCCCGCCACCTTCAACGCCGATTTCTCGTCGTCAACGGCCCCGTCGCTCCCCGGCACGGTCGGCACCTTGGCCTTCCGCGCCAGCTTCTTGCACGCGACCTTGTCGCCCACCGCCGCCATTGCCGACACCGGCGGGCCGATGAATTCGATCTTGCAGCTTCGGCAAATCTCCGCGAAGTGGTCGTTCTCCGCCAGGAATCCGTAACCCGGATGGATCGCCTGCACGTCCGCGATTTCCGCCGCCGAGATGATCCGCGGGATATTCAGATAGCTTTCCGCCGGCGGGGCGTCGCCGATGCAGATCGCCTGGTCCGCCAGCTTCAGATACGCCGCATCCTTATCCGCCGTCGAATAGACCACCGCCGTCTGCACCCCCATTTCCCGACAGGCGCGGATGATCCGCAAGGCGATCTCCCCGCGATTGGCAATTAAAATTTTGGAAAACATTGGAGAAGTACAAGTTGCAAGTGCAAGTTAGTTGTTGATGGGGCCTTTTTCTACTGAACGCAACAGTCCTGCCAGGAGACGCCCGATTTCTTCGTACAAAAGCGATGCTCTACCCATTGCTCCTGTATCGAGGTAGCCCAATCGTCCGGCAATTTGCAATTGGGTTTCCATTTCCTGCAGCGATCCTCGCGATATTCGTAAGTATTGCGCAAACTGTTTTCTCTGTCGTCGTCCCTGGCCTTCGGCGATGTTGGATGGTACGGACACCGCCGATCGCCGTAACTGATTGACCAATCCAAACTGCTCACAGGCAGGGAAACCTTGTGTAATCCGATAAACCTCCACCACGAGGTCCATGGCCTTCTGCCAAACGATCAATTCACGATAGCTGCCTGCCACAACCTCTCCCTTCTTTCACCTTGCACTTGCACCACCAACTTGCACTTGCACTCCCAACTTGCACTTCCCACCCCGCCTCACGGCCTTACGAGAAAAAGGACCTGATTGAACTCCACCGCCTGGCCGTTATTCACCAGAATCCTGGCGATCGTCCCCTTGCACTCCGCCTTGACGTTGTTGAATACCTTCATCGCCTCGATCACGCACACGTCCGTCTCTTCCGACACGACCGACCCGACCGTCACGAACGGCTTGGCATCAGGACTCGGCGCCGAATAGAACGTCCCAACCATCGGGCTCTTGATTTCGTGAAGCTTCTCCTCCACGACGCCGTTCCCTGCCGATTGCGGCGGGGGGGCAACGCCGCCAACCGGCGCCGCGATCTGTATCGGCATCGCCACCGGCGCCGCCGGTCCACGCCTCATCAGCACGCGCCGCTCCCCGTCTCGCAGGTCCACCATGTTCAGATCGTTGGCCTCCATCAGCTTCACGATCCGCTCCAGCAGCGCAACGTCCATCGGCCCCGCGGTCTTCAGCCCGGGCGTCGTCGTCTTCTTCTTCGATTGGCTCTTTTCACTCAATGTGGCAGCCCTCAAAAGTCTTGTCCAGAGTCGTCAACACTTCGCATCCGCTGTGGGTGATCAGCACGTCATCCTCAATCCGCACGCCTCCTTCGCCGGGCAGATAAATGCCCGGTTCAACCGTAACGATCATACCCGGCTGAAGCTCTTCGTCCCCGCCGATTCGCCGCATCGTCGGCAGTTCGTGAATCTCCCGCCCGATCCCGTGCCCTAACCCATGGCCAAATTGAGCTTTATATCCAGCCTTGTCGATCAAGTCCCGCGCCACGCGGTCTGTCTGCTGGGTCGTAACCCCCGGCCGCAGGAACCCGATCGCCGCCTGCTGCGCCTCCAGCACGATCTTGTAAATCTCTTTGATCTTCGCATTCACCCGTCCCAACATCAGCGTCCGCGTGATGTCGCTGCAATACCCCTCATAAAGCGCGCCCCAGTCGAAAAGCAATGGCTGGTCATTGCGAACCAGCGCTTCCCCCGGCCGGTAATGCGGCAAGCTGCTGTTCGCGCCCGCCCCCACGATCACCGGAAAGCTCGCGTCGCTCGCCCCTCGGCTGCGAAGCTCAAGCACCAGCAGCCCCGCCAGGTAATTCTCCGACTGTCCAACCTCGATCGCCTCGCGCACCGCGCTGAACGCCTCCTCCGCGATCGCCGCCGACTTGCGGATCAGCCCGATCTCCTGATCGTCCTTCACCTTCCGGATATTGACCAGCACATCCTCCAGCGGCACCAGTTCTACCGCTTCCTTGCCCGCCTTCTTCTTGATCTGGGCGTCCAACGCATGAATCTGCCCGAACGTGGCTCGATTGGCCTCGAAACCCACCCGTTTCACCTTCGCACCCAGAATCGTCTGGGCCAATGCCGTGTCCATCTTCCCTTCGCGGAGAACGACCTTCAGCCAGCCCGCTTCAATCTCCGCCTGTTCCTTGTACCGAAAGTCCGTCACCAGCCGGATGTCGTCGGCCGTGACCAGACCGATCGAATCCTCCCCCGTGAAATTCGTAAGATATGCCAGATCAGCCGATAACGTCAGCAGTAAACCGTCCAGGTTCAGCTTGTTCATGGCCACGCGGACGGTTTTTTGCCGGACTTTGAGGTAAGCCTTGGGTTTGCTAGCGACGTTGGTCATCAGGCGGCCATCCGCCTTGCGTGAATGGCCGTGCGGAACGGTACTTGACACCCGCCCGCCTTGTCAACGGACGCCCCCTCCCCGTCTTCACCTCTTACCCGGACTACGCACAAGCCCAGGATTCAGCGACCGCTGATGCTTTTTCACCGCCAGGTCGATCGCCAATTCGATGGCCGCGCGCATGCTTCCCGGATTCGCCCTGTTCCGTCCCACGATGTCGAACGCCGTTCCGTGATCCGGGCTGGTGCGGATGATTGGCAACCCCAAGGTGACGTTCACCGCCTGATCGAACGCCAGCAATTTCACCGGAATCAGCCCCTGATCGTGATACATCGCCACCACCGCGTCGAAATATCCGTCGCGAGCCCGCATAAAAATCGTATCCGGCGGATACGGCCCGCTCACGTCCACTCCCTGGTCCTTGGCCATCAGGATTGCCGGCTCGATGATCCGCTCTTCCTCGTCGCCGAACTGTCCGTTTTCGCTCGCATGGGGGTTCAGCCCGCACACCGCGATCCGCGGCTTTGGAATGTCGAACCATTCCACCAGGGCCTGGTGCACCAACTCGATCGGCTGGAAAACCGCCCCGATATTCAGCTTGCCCCACAATCCCATCAGCGGAATGTGCACCGTCGCCAGCACCACCTTCAGCGGCCCCCCCGCGAACATCATCGCAAACCGCCGCGAGCCAGTCCGATGGGCGAACAATTCCGTATGCCCCGGAAAATGAAACCCCGCCAGCTTCCAACTCTGCTTGGAGATCGGGGCCGTTACGATCCCGTCGATGAGTTTGCGATTGGCCGCGTCGATGGCGTCCAGGCAAAACCGCATCGACGCCTCGCCCCCCATTTTGCTTGGAGCCCGGATGGCCGTTCCCAGCATTGAATATTGATCGTAATCCACCACCACCACGTCGTGCGGATAGTTCCGCAGCCGGCCGCCGTTGTACTGGTCACGCCACCAGAACACGTCAAACTCGGCAATGTCCGCCGCGTAGTGCAGCAACTCGTTCATCCCGTAAATGATGAAATGCGCCTTATGCCGCAAGACGGGATCGGACAACGCCTTGACGATCACCTCCGGCCCGATGCCGGCAGGCTCGCCCATCGTGATGCCTATGGTGGGGCGGTAATCCATAATCAGCGGCGGTGCCCAGCACCGCGGGTTCGCTAAAACATTCTACCCGCGCCGACACGCCGAAACACCCTTTTTCATCGGCTCAATGAATCCAACGCATGTCCCCAAAATCCGGAATGATCGCCAGATGTTCGTATATCCTGAACCCCGCCGGCCAATACACAAACACCGCCTTCCCCAGCAAAAACTGTTCCGGAACCCGGCCCTCCGCCATGTTGTCCAGCCCCTCATTCGGTAAATTGATCGGAGCATCCCAATATCGCGCATCCTTGCTAATCGCCGAGTTGTCTCCCATCACAAAATACTCGCCCTTGCCCAGATGCACCGGGTTATCCGGTGTTGCGGTGCGGATCCCACTGCTCCGGTTGGTGTAATAGACTTCCCGCCACAACGACACGTGATTCAGCGTACATTTCTGGCTCTGGGCCTCCATCTGTGCCGCCCCCGGTTTGCCACGCACGTGAGCCCGATTGTTGTATTGATCGATGAGCCAGCGAACGTTCGGCTCATAATCCATCGGATCGAAAGCCTCCCGCCCGTTTAACCGCAACGTGACCCGGTAATCCACGTTCGCGAATTCGACGTTGATCGGCCGATCGCCCCGGATTCCCATTGCCGAAAGCGGCTTTTGCCAAGTCGTGATTTCCCCCCAACCGCTTCGATGAATCAACCGCACCGTATCGGGCGTCAGCTCCGCCGTAAACGTGTGATCCACGTCCTCAAACCGCGACAGCGTCAGCCGAAGCGCCCCGTTTCCGCTGATCCGGCTGTAATACGCCGTCAACTTCAAATCGGAGACGGGATTGGCGGTTTCATCATCGGGCGATCCGATCGCCCCCAGCCGGCGAATTATGCCGGGCGCCGAGCCGGTGTCGTAAACAAGATAATCCGTCAATGTCTGCGTCGTGCTGTTGGCGTTGGGGTCGAAACGCAGCGTTCCGTTTCCATCGGGATTGTCGAATTCAAACTGCCGGCCCTTGGATACGTCCCATCCGGCGCCGTCCGGCTTCCAGGGCTGCACCCATTGCGGCCCCACGTCGCGCTGCGCCTCGTGCGGATGAAAATCGTTGTCATATACCAGCCGCCACAACGCCTCCTGCGCTTCCCTCGACTTCTTTAGGACCTCCCATTTGCCTGCCGATGTGTTCCATTTGTAAATATCCCCATCCAACACCATCAACTCCTCCCCCGGCAACCCCACCAGCCGCTTGATGAAATTTTGCTGATAGTGCGTCTTCTGCGGATCGTCCGGACTCTTGAACACCACCACGTCCCATCGCCGCGGGGGATGCAGCAGGTAAATGTACTTCAGCACCAGGATCCGATCCCCGTAATTCACCGGCGATTCGTCCTGCGGGTTTACCACTTCCCCTCTCGGCCCCAACCGAGCCTTGGGGGCGATGAAACGGCCGCAATTCGGGCAATAAATGTCCGTGGCCGGAAACGCATCCGGCGGCGTCCGCATCTCCTCGTCTTCCGATTCGCTCCGCGCAGAATAATTCACCGTGAACGTCCACCCGCAATCCGGACATTGATACCGCAGGTGCGCCCCCAGCAGCGTCGGCGCCATCGATCCCGTCGGAATCACGAACGCTTCCACCACGAACGCCCTGAATATGAACGCCAGGATGAACGCCACCAGGATCGATTCAATGGTCTCCTTGACGTTGGTCTTGTCTTCCGCCTGGGCGGGATCTTCCGTCGAGTCCATTTGCGCCGTGCCGCTCTGTTCACTCATGGGATTTGGATGGTAAGCGATCGCCCCTCAGAAGCAATGCGGAAGGCAAAGCAATGCGGCTGACTGGAGTTGAACCAGCACGGGTTGCCCCACAAGAACCTGAATCTTGCGCGTCTGCCAATTTCGCCACAGCCGCAGGCGTAGCCCAGGAATCTTAAATCCCCGCACGCTCCCGTCAAGGAAATGCGCAGTACAATGCCCATGCGATGAAAGACCACGCCCCGCAGAATTTCTCCCCGCGCATCGCCAACCGCCGCGCCCTGCACAATTATTTCATCACCGCCAAGATCGAATGCGGCCTCGTCCTGCTCGGCAGCGAGGTCAAATCCCTCCGCCTGGGACGCTGCCAACTGGCCGAATCCTTCGCCCGCATCGAACGCGGCGAACTGATCCTCCACGGCTGCCACATCGACCCCTACGAAAAAGCCGCCATCGGCCACGACCCGCTCCGCGAGCGAAAACTCCTCGTCCACAAACGCGAACTCCGCCGCCTCGAAGCCGAGAGCGAGCAAAGCGGCGCCACACTGATTCCCCTGGCCATCTATTTCAAGGACGGCCGCGCCAAGCTCGAACTCGGCGTCGCCCGCGGCAAACAACGCCACGACAAACGCGCTGCCATCAGGGAAAAGGAACAGGCCCGCGAACTCCGCCGCGCCATGACCCGCCGCCAATAGATGCCGCCGGGTCTGGTGAGTCGCGGTGCGGCGTCAGTTACCCACCAGTTGAGTTAGCCGCCTCAAGTCCTCCGCAAGTTCCTCGGCGGTGGGGAGGTCTTCGGTCACATTGTGCTTCTTGAGCAAAGCATCCGTCTCGAAGCGTTCAAGGCCAAGAGCTTGAGAGACCTCGTACTGCGTGAGCTTGTCCTGACGGTAGAGTTCCACGAGCAAAGCTTCCTTGGCTGCTTGGTCAAGGTCGCCGAATTCACGGCGAAGCGCCTCCTCCAGTTCACTCGGCAATTGAATAGTCAGAGCCATGCCCTTGTCTCCATCGATATTTTAGCACACTAAATGAGCACCTTCAAACACCGCTCAATCCGCCGCAGAGTTTTCTCCTTCCCCAAAAACACCAGCGTCTCAAAAATCGGCGGACTCACCATCGTCCCGCTCACCGCCACGCGAATCGGCTGCGCCACTTTTCCCAGTCCCAGCCCGGTCCCCTCGCAATATTTCTTCACCGCCTCTTCAATCGTGTGCGCATTCCACTGGTCAACCCCCGCCAGTACCGCGCGCATCGCCGCCAGCGCCTTTTCTCCCTGCCCCTCGTTCTTCCGCAACACCTTCTCCACCGCTTCCTTCTGATATTCGATCTCCTCATCCGCCATGAACAAAAACCGGCTCTTCTCTTCCACCTCGCGCAGAATCCTCATCCCCGCGTTCATTTTCAGGACGCGATTCAATTCCTCATCGGTGGCCCGATTCATCGGCGACTGCGGATTGACGCTCAGAAAATCCCGCATCGCCGCCAGCAGCCGTGCCTCCGATGCCCCCGCGCACGCCTCCGTGTTGAATGCCAGTAATTTCTCGCGGTTGAACTTGGCGTTGGCCTGCCCGATCCGCTCCAGCGAAAAAAGCTCCACCATTTCCTTGACGCTCATGCGCTCCTTGTCCCCGCCGGGACTCCACCCCAACAGCGCCAGAAAATTCAGCATCACTTCCGGCAAGTACCCGTTGGCCCGGAAATCGTGAACCAGCACCTCCGGCAAATCGCGCTCGCTCAACCCGATGGCCCGCATAACTTTCGCCTGCTCTTCCAACTCCAACTGGCGCCCGTCATCCGCGAGCCACCATGCGGCCCGCTCGGCCGGTATGCCGAACGATTCGCCGCTTCGGTTCCTCAGCCACAAATTCGCCTGATGCCGAATCCGCTTATCTCGATCTCGCTTCCCCATCTTGCTGCCATCCGTGTTAAGAATTACCGGCAGATGCCCGTAAACCGGCCGCGGATATCCCAGCGCCTCCTGAAGCGCGATATGGTTTACCGTGTTCAGCAGATGTTCCTGTCCCCGCAGAATATGCGTGATCCCCATCTCCGCATCATC
>JBEKXM010000211.1:0-7580 GCA_049512115.1 Tepidisphaeraceae bacterium
GGGGTACGGGCATGGCGATCTTGCAAGCGATGGGAGCGACGAAGTTGGCGTAGGACCCATTTTCGGGGTTGTTCTGGGGTGAATCGGCGGACATGGCGGGAATCTCCTTTCCGGGTTTGGCCAGGTAACGCGGACCGGTTTGGGGCCGCGCGGATCGGGTAACACAATGTTGCCCGCGATACCAAACATATACCTAACTAATGGCCGATTTGCAAGGAGAAAATTTGGAGTTTTTTTGGAAGACCGCGGGATGGCCATCTCGCGGCTTTGCGCGGAATTCGAAGGGATCGATGTGCGAAACTAGCTGCGTCCGGTTTATGTCCCCGTTTCAATGATTTCCACCCGGAATGCGGCACAATGGAGAACACCCGATTATTGGGAGTTGGCGACGAGGTTGGTAAGCTGCTGCCCTGAAAGGGGTAAATCATGCGCATGTCCGCACGATTTCAATGTGTAATCTTACCGGCGATTCTGATGCTCGGCACTTGCAAGATTGTTACTGCCCAAGCGGTTTCGCCGACAGCAGCACAACCTGCCGCGCAGGCGACATCCCAGCCGGGTGACACCCCAGCGCCAGACACGATTGCCCGGGAACTCGCTACCGCCAAGGCACAGCATCAGGAGGCAATCGGCAAGGCCAAAAAGGCATTGCTGGACGTGATTAACCAGCGCATCAACGAAGCCGCCGATGCCGGAAACCTGGCAACGGTGCAGTCGCTTCAAGCGGTGCGGGCGACGGCAGCCGTGGACGGGACCGTACCCTACAATGTGAAAGACACCTTGATATTGGTTGCCAAAACGAACTACGAAACAGCCATCGCATCGGCCCGTGCGAGACTGGACCGCGCTTATCGAAAAGCCGTGCGCGACTATACACGAGCGCGACGGTTCGATGAGGCGCGATCGACACAGGACGAATTGAATTCCCTTGTCCTTGTCGATCCGACAATGGCGCCGCGCGTGATCGACTTATTACAGATTGTTGACGTGACGCGGGATGCGTTGTCCGGCCGCTGGCACCTGGAAGGCGGCAAACTGTCCAACGAGCGATCAAATGTAACTCAAATCCGATTTCCTTATCGGCCTCCATCTGAGTACGACTTTCACCTCGTATACGATCGAGAAAATGCGGATTGGGGCATTGAGCTCGGCGTATGCCACTTAGATCATGTCTTTGGCTGTGGTATGCCGGACTTGAAGGACGCGGCAGCGAACGGCAATTTTTCTGGACTTGAAGAGTCCAGTTATCCAGCGCCGGCAGGTGCCGCAACTCATTGTGACGTGTGTGTTCAAGTGAGGAATGATCGGCTAACTATAATTATCAATGGAGAAAAGTCATTCGATCATCCAATGGCAACGTGGGAGTTCGGCAAAACTCCCGATTGGTTTGATGGTCCCGAAGGGTTCGGCCTGGGGCTTATTGACTGGTGGGGCCGAACGACAATCACCAAAGCAGAAGTCACAGAAATATCCGGCCCCGGGAAGGTGTTGGGCAGGGGGAACTGAAGGGGTCGATTTCCGAAACTAGCTGCGCTTCAGTTCATTTCCGCGCCGAGCAAGCTCGGCGGGCTTTGGGGAAAATTTGTGGGCGGCGGGCGGCTAGCCGCCGCCGCTGCCGAGGATGTCGGCTTGGGGCTGGGTCATGCGAATCGGGTCGAGGGCTTTGGTCAAGTCGGCGTCGCTGAGCAGTTTTTTTCCCGCGGCGACCTGGCGAACGGTCTTGCCGGTCTTGAAGCTTTCCTTGGCTACGTCGGCGGCCTTGTCGTAGCCGATCGCGGGGGCGAGGCTTGTGCATAGGGCCAGGGATTGCTCGACTAATGCGGCGCAGCGCTCGGCGTTGGCTTGCAGGCCGTCGGCGCAGCGGTCGGCGAATATTCTTGCGGCGTTGGCAAGCAATTCGATGGATTGCAGGAGATTGAAGGCCATCACGGGCATCATGACGTTGAGTTCGAAGGTGCTTCCCATGGCGGCGCCCCAGGCGACGGTGGCGTCGTTGCCGATGACCTGTGCGGCGACCTGCAAGACCATTTCGCATATCACGGGATTGACCTTTCCGGGCATGATGCTGCTGCCGGGCTGGGTGGGGGGAATGGAAATCTCGCCCAGGCCGCAGCGTGGCCCGCTGGCGAGCCAGCGAACGTCGTTGGCGATTTTCGTCAGGCTGAGGGCGATGGTTTTTACAAGGCCGCTGGCTTCGACGATGGCGTCCTTGGCAGCCTGGGCTTCGAAGTGGTTCATGGCCTCGATGAATTCGACGTCGGTTTTTTGGGCGATCAGGGCCGCGGCCTTGGCGGCGAATTGGGGATGGGAATTGATCCCGGTGCCGACGGCGGTGCCGCCCAGCGGGAGTTCTCGCAGGGCGTGAATCGCCTTCATACACCGGACCGTCCCCAGCTTGGCTTGGTGGGCGTAGCCGCCCAGTTCCTGGCCGAGGCGGATCGGGGTGGCATCCTGGAGATGGGTGCGGCCGATCTTCACGACCGAATCGTACTGATCGGCCTTGCGCTGAAGCGCAGCCGCCAGATGCTCAAGCGCCGGGCTCAGCGACTGTTTGATCGCCATGGCGGCGGCGACGTGCATGGCGGTGGGGATGACGTCGTTGGAACTCTGCTCCATGTTGACGTGATCGTTGGGATGGATGGGGTCCTTGCCGCCGCGGCGGCCTGTCGCCAGCTCGTTGGCCCGGCCGGCGATGACCTCGTTGGCGTTCATGTTGGTGCTGGTGCCCGACCCGGTCTGGAAAACGTCCACGACAAACTGAGCGTCTAATTTCCCGTCGATGACTTCCTGGGCGGCTTGCTGGATGAGCTGGGCCTTTGGCGCGTCCAGCAATCCCAGGTCGCGATTCACCTGGGCGCAGCACCACTTCACCAGTCCGATGGCGGAGATAAATCGCCGGCTGAAGCGTAAATCCGAAACCGGGAAATTTTCCACCGCCCGCGCGGTCTGCGCACCGTAATATGCATCAGCCGGGACGCGCATCTCGCCCATGGAATCTTTTTCAACTCTGGTCGCATCGGGCATGAGACACCTCGCAAGAGATAAGGATCTGTTTCAGAACCCGCGTCGCGCGAGAGAATCCCCACGGCGGCGCCGTGGGCGTTCGGGGAAGGCGCACGGAATTTGAACCAGCTACTAAATGCCGATGGGCATTATCAACCCGCGGAGCTATGAATCAATCAGCGGAAGGCTTTGAATTGGCGGCCCAAGCGGTCAATTCCGAGGCGACGCGTTCAATCACTTCGGCGTAATCCCCGAAAGTCTTCTGGCGGAATAAGCGCATCGACGAATACCATGGGGTGGTGTCGCCCTCGAGAAGCCAGCGAAAATCCGGGGTATATTGCAGGAACACCCAGACCGGAAAGTCCATCGCTCCGGCCAGATGCACGACGGCCGTATCCACCGATACCACCAAATCCAATTCCGAAAGAAGGGCGGCGGTGTCCGCGAAATCGCCGATCAACGGGGTGAGATCGATCATCTTCATCCCCTGTGGCGGATTGGCGGCCTGAAGGCCCGGCTTGCCGAGTTGGAGGTTGTAGAAATCGACGTTAGCCCGCGCCAGGGGGGCAAGGGTGGCCAGGGTGATGGAACGATGCCGGTCGTTCTTGTTGGTCTTGCTTCCCGCCCAGGCCAGGCCGACCTTGAGCCTGTCGCCTTTGGGCAGGCGATTTCGCCACTGTTCCCGGATCGCCGCATCGGCCTTCATGTAGGGCGGCTTGATCACGTCGTCATCGCGCGAGGGGTCCAATTTTCCCAGCAAGAGCGGCAGGCTCATGAGCGGACAGTGCAGGTCGAAGGGCAGGGACGGTCCGGCCTTGGACTCGCGCGGAACGATTTCGATGCCGCCGAGGATTTGGGTCTGCTTCATCAAGCGGACCAATTCGCTCTGACATTCCAGGACGATTTTGCCGCCTTTTTTGGCCACCATCGGCAGAAGGCGGCAGAAGTGGATGGTGTCGCCCAGACCTTGCTCGGCATGCACGAGGAGCGTTTTGCCCTGGAAATCCGACCCGTCCCATATCGGCTGGCGGAAACGATCGATCGAGTTGAAATAGTTCGGCAAACGAAGCCGCCATTCGTACTCGCGCCAGCCTTCCTCGAACTTCGCCTGCACGAGCAACATCAGGGCCAGATCTTTGTGGGCCTCGGGGAAATCCTTGCGAATCGCGATGGCCGCGTGACATTCGGCCATGGCATCGGTGTAACGGCCGGCCAGGTGCAGCGCCGTGCCGAGATTGATGTGCGCTTCCTCCAGCATCGGCTCGAGTTCGACGGCCTTGCGGCAAACGGCGATCGATTCCTCCAGCTTGCCCAGGCCGCGCAGCGCGTTGCCGAGGTTTCCGTAGGCCTTGGCGAACTTCGGCCTGAGTTCGATGGCCCGGCGATAGAGCGTGATCGCTTCTTCAAGATTTCCCTGGTCCTGAAGGCAGTTTCCGAGGTTGTTGATCGCGTCGGGATGGTCGGGCTGCTGCTCCAGGGCCTTGCGGAAACATTTGATCGCCCCGTCAACGTCTCCCTTTTCCTGAATCGCATTGCCGAGGTTGTTGTAGGCATCGGGATTGATCGGCTGAATCTCGACGGAGCGTCGGCACCAGGCGATCGCCTCGTCAAATTTCTTTTTGCTTTGCAGGGCGTGACCGAGATTGCTCATGGCTTCGGGATAATCCGGCTTGAGCCTCAACGCCGCGTTATAACTTTCGATGGCCTCGTCGATCCTGCCCATGGCGTGCAGGGCCGCGCCGAGATTGTTGTATCCCTCGGCAAAATCCGGGCGGCAGGTAACGGCGCGGCGATGGGCGGCGATGGACTCCTCGGGCATGCCCATGGCGTACAATGCGTTGCCGAGATTGGTGTGGGCATCGGCATAATCCGGGCGAAGCGCGATGGCCTTGCGATGAGACTCGGCCGCTTCGGCGAATTTCCCCTGCGAATACAGCGCGCTTCCGAGATTGATGTGTGCCTCGGCAAGCTGGGGATTGAGCTGGATTGCCCGGCGGCAGCATTCGACGGCCTGGTCCATTTGCCCGCTCTCGCGCAGGAGGTGGCCGAGATTGGCCAGGGCCTCGGGATAATTCGGCTGCAACTGCACCGCCCGGCGAATGAAGGCGATGCCTTCCTGGCGCTTGCCGGTCTGGAAAAGGGTTACGCCCAGCATGTGGACGGCCGGGGCAAAGTTGGGGTTGTGCTGGAGGATTTGGCGGTAGATGCCTTCGGCCTCGCGGAGCCGCCCGGCTCGATGATGGGCCACGGCAATGTCCATTGCCTGCGGGATCGTGACTTGTTGATTGCCCTGCATGAGACTTATTCCACCGTGTTGCCGCCGTTGACGGAAACTTTTTGCCCGGTGATGAACCCCGCCGCATCCGAGGCGAGGAACGCCACCGTTTGGCCGACATCTTCGGCCGAACCCATCCGCCTCAGGGGGGTGTGAGAAGCGTATTCTTCCATCGCTTTGGCGGGAACGTCGGCATGTCTATCGGTTGGGATCCAACCGGGCGAGACGATGTTAACGGTGATTCCCCAAGGGCCCAATTCCCGCGCCCAGGAGCGCGTCAGGCCGAGCTGCGCGCCCTTGGCCGCCACGTAATCGGAAAATCCGCCCAGCCCGACCTCGAACACCTCCGACCCGATCTGGATGATCCGCCCGTATTTGCGCTGCTTCATGCCCCCCACCACGGCATTGGCCAGGAGCACGGGGCTTTTGACAAAGAACTCCAACTGATCCAGGCAGGTTCGCCAGGTGATCCGTTCGAGGGGCAGCATGGGCTGAGGTCCGGTGGCGTTGACCACGAGAATATCGATCGGCCCGAGCGTCCGCGCGACGTCGCGCACCAGGCGATCGATCTGCGCCTCATCCCGGACATCCGCGCCGAACGTTTGCGCGACGCCGCCGGACTTGCGGATGCTCTCGACCAGGGCCTGGGCCCTATCGGCATCGGCGAAGTAATTCACCGCCACGCTCGCGCCACATTCGCCCAGCGCCCGCGCGATCGCCGCCCCCAAGCCGCGCGATGCCCCGGTTACCAGTGCCACCCGGTTCTTCAAGTCCATTGGGAATTCGCCGTCAGGATGACCAAACTTCGTTTCGTAACTCGCGGCGGCATCCTAACGCGGGTGGTTTCGCCGGACAAGCTTTCCGAACGGACGGACTACGAGGGGCAATTGGGGCGGTTGTATAAGAACTCCAAGGCCCGCCTGTTGAACGGTCGATGGTTCGACCATTCTTCAGGCGGGCCTTTGGACGCAAAAAAAGCTTCGCGCACCGATAGCGGGTGCAATCAAGCACTGCGCCTGCGGCGCATGAGCAGGGCCGGGGCGATGACGCCGATCAATCCGAGGATTGCCGGTTCCGGCACCGGCACGGTGTATAGGGCGAAGGCCAAATCCTTTGAACTGCTGATCCCATCATAAGCCGGGATGTAGGACTCCGCCGCATAGCCGCCCGAGTTCACACCGCCCAAACCGAGGGTGAAACGGCCGGAAACGGCATCGTCCAGGAGATGATAGGGGAACGGGGATTCAAAGCCTGCCGGTGCGTAGGGGTCGGAGATTCCGTAATCGCGGTCATGCCATCCCCACTGTAGGGGTGGTCCTGCGCTTGTCTGCCCCGGCACCAGGGCGACGATGCTGAGCCATTCAACCGGGTCGTTTGCCGCGGTGTTGAGGTCGGCATCGGGGAAGGTGATCGCGTTCCAATTCAACTCGGCGTTGTATTCGTAGAGGATGCTGTCGCCGGGCTGGGAGGCGCCAGGTCCGTTGGGGGGAACGGGCGCTACGGTGAAGGTGCCCGATGACGGACTAAGGGCTCCGAATTTCACGGTTTGCGAGGCGATCAGCGTACCGGGATGGCTTGGGATCAAATTACCGGTGGTGCCCGAAGCCGGAACGTCGGAATACAGCGAGATGCTGAATTGCTGCACGCCCAAGGCGGCCGTGCCGGGGTCCGTGCCGTTCATATACGAGCCCCAGAAGGTGACGTGTCCGATCGGATTGGGATTCGTATCTAAAAAATCATCCGCCATCATGGGGCCGATGTAGTTGACGCCGTCGGTTGTCGCGGCGGTGCTGATTTCATCGTGGCCGAGGAAGGGGGCAGGGGTATCGGTGGGCAGCGGAACCGCCTGCACCGGATAGACGCCGATCGAACCGGGGACAACGGCGCCGTTCAGCGGTGACTGATAGAACTTCAATTGTTCACCCGGCAAGGGGTCGCCCGACGCGAACCTCGCAACGCCAAGAGGCGATAAAAGTGCAACTGTTGAAATTACAATCAAACGATTTGGAAGAGCGTGCGACCTCATGGGAACCTCCTAAAGAGTTGGGGACCTGCAAGCGCAGTCGAACCGCGTCGACTCGCGCTGGCGTATCCAGAGCGATTCGTAAGCTGCGAACTGGCCGAACCCGACGGCGCCGAAGCGGGCCGCGGCCACTACTTACCAATGGGCAATTTCACATAAAACTACTGCCGAGCGCTCGGGGTTGCCTTCCGGCCCCCCCGGGCGTTCAGCATCGAGTTTTCAAGGGTACAAATATGACCAACAACAACGTCCAATACGATTGTGTATATACGACATAAC
>JBEKXM010000212.1:0-7567 GCA_049512115.1 Tepidisphaeraceae bacterium
GAAAGACCGTCGCCGCTTGAATTTTAACGCATGTCCCGGCTCGCCGCTGCACGTCCGCCATTCCCGCGACGCGATCGCCGCCGGGATTTTCCTCGTTCCCGAGGACCGGCGAAAAACCGGACTTATCACTTCCATGACCCTTCGCGAAAATATCACCCTGCCCGGCTTGTGGAACTACACCCATGCCGCGCTCATCAGCCGAAGCGCTGAATCCGCCGCGGCCAACCGGCAGGTGGATGCCCTGCGCATACGCACGCCCGGCGTCGAAACGCGCGTGATGAACCTCAGCGGCGGAAATCAGCAGAAGGTCGTCCTGGGCAAATGGCTGTCGCTGGAACCGAAGGTGCTCATCGTGGATGAACCCACGCGAGGCATCGACGTCGGCGCCAAGGCGGAGATCTACCGGCTGCTGCGGCTGCTGGCCGATCGGGGCGTCGCCGTGATCGTCATCTCCAGCGACATGGAAGAGGTCCTGGGAATCAGCGACCGCATCGCCGTCATGCACGAAGGCGCCATCGCCGGGATTCTGGACCGCCCGGAATTCAGCGAACGGAAAGTGATGGACCTGGCGTTCGGAAAGACCGTCGCCGCTTGAATTTTAACGCATGTCCCGGCTCGCCGGGACGCTTTTACGATGAAAAAAGAACTCGGAATCGGCGCACTCCTACTGATCGTCTGCGGCGTCGTGGCCTGGATGAACCCGCGCTTTCTTTCCCAGGACAATCTCAGAAACCAGGCGCATCAGATCGGCATGTTCGGCATCTACAGCATCGGGATGGGGATCATCATCATCACCGGCGGGATCGATCTATCCGTCGGGTCGGTCTTCGCCCTCCAAGGCGTCCTGCTCTCCATCATGCTCGTGGGCAAACACTGGCCGTGGCCGGTTGCCACGTTTTGCGCCATCGCCGGCGTTGTCTTCCTCGGCGCCGTTCACGGATTCCTGGTCGCCAAGGCCCACCTTCAACCCTTCATCGTCACCCTTGCGGGGCTGCTGCTCTACCGCGGGCTGGCAAGATTCATCGCCAACGACGAAACCAAGGGCTTCGGCGACCAGAATTTCGGATCGCTCAGGAGCATCGCGACCGGACACGTCTATGGGGTTCCTACCTCCTTCGTGTTCCTCATCGTCATCGCCACCGTCATGTACGTCGTTCTTCACCGCTCGGTTTATGGCCGGTATCTCTTCGCCGTCGGACGCAACAAGGAAGCCGCGCGATTTTCCGGCATCAACACGGGATTGGTCATCGGCAGCGTCTACGCCGTCTCGATGCTCCTGGCCGCGATCTCCGGAATCACCATGGCGTTCGACGCCAACTCCATCGTGCCCAGTTCCCACGCCAACTTCTACGAGGTGTACGGCATCGCCGCCGCCGTCCTCGGCGGTTGCAGCCTCTTGGGCGGCGAGGGATCGATCCTGGGAATCGTGCTCGGCACCGCCCTGCTTCAGGTGCTACAGAACCTGGTGAATCTGCTGGGAATCCGCAGTTCCCTCAATTTCGCGGTGATGGGCGCGGTCATCCTGCTCGGCGCTCTGATCGACGTGCTGCTCAGCCGCCGCGGCGCTCGCCAACGCTCCGCATCGACAAGGCAAGCCACCGCCCCGCCGCCGCCGGCTGCCTAAATCACCCTGCGCGCGGACGGCGATTTCGTACAAACGAGAATAACTAAAAAGGGCAATAGCCTCCGAGGGCATCGGTGGTTTCACCTATTGACGCATAGGACGTTCCGCCGATTGTCGGTTGCATCGACGAGATATAGCATCGAGTTCTATTGAACCTCGGCATCCTCTTGCCGAGCGGATCTCACCTCGGAAAGAAGGTGAGCGATGTGTCAACAGCGTCCTATTCGATAGCGATACGCCACATTTGGTATCCAATTGCAGCGCAGCCTCGTGCTCGCTCGAATGTTAGGTCAACGTTTAGGGCCGTAATTGCAGCAATTTTTGATGTAAACCCTCGACTCGACAACGATTGCACGGTAGACCGAGTTGGAACTTGCATCTCATTTTCCAGCGGATTGGAGGGAATGCCGTGGGTGCTGACATAACTGGAAGCGGATCAGTCTTGGGATATAGGGCTTGGGGCATTATCGCTGCGGCCCTATGCATATTTGCGAGCATCGGACAGTCTTCGCCGAACTATAATATCGAGCAGATTGGCCTGACCGGCGCCGGATACACCTACAGTACCAGCGGGGGAATGTACCAATTCAGCAATCCGGCTAAGAATGACTTGAGCAGCATCGGGCAGGTCGTCGGATATGACGAGTTGAACAGCCCCGGGCAGGTGGCTGGATACTCCGACCGCTACACCTCGACTGGGGCATCGGAGGGTCAAGATTCCTGGTTCTTCAACGGCACAAGGACCCAGCAGATTGGCCTGACAGGCGCCGGTTATAGCTACCACTCCAGTGGCGGGACTTACCAAGCCAGCTCTCCTTGGGTGATAGACGATGCCGGGCAGGTCGTCGGATATTCCGAACGTTATACCTCGACTGGCGCCGTCGAGGGTCAAGATTCCTGGTTCTTCAATGGCACGGGCACCCAGCAGATCGGGCTTACCGGCGCCGGCTACAGCTACGCCTCCAACGGCGGAACCTACCAATCCAGCTCTCCTTCACTCAACGCTCCTCAGATAAACAGCGCCGGGCAGGTCATCGGATACTCCACCCGCTACAATCCAACTGGCACGTCGGAAGGTCAAGATTCCTGGTTGTTCAGCGGCACGAGCACCCAGCAGATCGGACTCACCGGCGCCGGCTACAGCTACGCCTCCAGCGGCGGAACGGTCCAACAGAGCTATCCGGATGCGATTAATAGCGCCGGGCAGGTGATTGGATCCTCCAACCGCTACACCTCGTCTGGGACATCCGAGGGCTCGGGTGCCTGGCTGTTCAACGGCACGAGCACCCAGCAGCTCGGACTCACCGGCGCCAGCTACAGCTACAGCCTTGCCGGCGGAACGTTCGAAGCCAGCGGTCCGAATTCGATAAACAGCGCCGGGCAGGTTAACGGAGTATCCAATCGCTACACCTCGACTGGGACATCCGAGGGTCGAGATTCCTGGTTCTTCAACGGCACGAGCATCCGGCAGATCGGCCTGACCGGCACCGGCTACAGCTACAGCTCCAGCGCTGGAACGTACCAATACAGCGTTCCGCGATGGATGAACGAAGCAGGACAGATCTTCGGATACTCCAACCGCTACACTTCGTCTGGGACATCCGAGGGTCAAGATACCTGGTTCTTCAATGGCACGAATGCGCAGCAGATCGGCTTGACCGGAGCCGGCTACAGCTACAGCTCCAGTGTTGGAACTTACCAGTCCAGCACTCCGTGGATGATGAATAGCAACGGGCAGGTCGCCGGAACGTCCAACCGCTACACGTCGTCTGGGACCCCCGAGGGCCAAGATTGCTGGTTCTTCAACGGCACGAGCACGGAGGAGATCGAGCCGCCCACGGGCGCCGGGTTCAGCTACAGCATCAACGGCAATACGTACGAAGGCGGCCAGCCGAGTGAGATTAATAGTGCCGGGCAGGTCGTCGGAGTCTCCGATCTCTATACCTTAGATGGAACGGTTGAAGGACAAGGCGCGTGGTTCTTCGACCCGGCCACTGACAAGACTTATCCCCTGGTGTTCAGTTTTGGCACTGATGGCTACACGTTCCCGGAGTATCTTACGAGCACGGGCGTCGTTTTAGGCGTGTACGAGCGCCTCGCCGGCACGGTTGACGAAACTCCGATCGCCTTTTCCTGGAGCGAGGCGAACGGTTTCTCAAACTTGGGCAGCCTGGTCAATGGCGGGCTCAGCTCTCAGGGCTGGCAGGAGCTGTCGGCCGCCTATGACTCCAGCGGAACCGCGCCCGATGGCTCGCCCTTCTACATTGACGGCTACGGCCTTCTGGCGGGACAAAGTGGCGGCCAAAGCGCATACCTGCTTTCCGATTCGGTTCCCGAGCCTGCGGCAGGTGCGTTTCTCCTAGGCATTGCGTCTATTCTGGGTCTGCGCCGACGGCGACAGTCGTAGCGCTGTTGTCTTAAAGAAAATCGGCGACAAAATCCTGCTGAGCTTGGTAGGCGCGCTCTTCCAACTCCTCCCGAATTTCCCCCATCAAACGCGATGTGTGCCGCACGGGATGTGAGCGATAGTTTTATCCTGGCGGCGAGGGGCTTCGCAACTTCCACTGGTCCGGCAGCCAATCGGACGGGCGGCTGATCGGCGCGGCCGGCAGATTCACGAGCAATTGCGTAAGGTATCGCTGGGGATCGATCGCGTGCCGCTTGCAGGAGCTGGTCAGGCTGGAAAGGATCGCCGCTCCCCCGCGGCCCGCCAGCCAGCGCCGATGAATGTCTCAAATCAATGGTGCGAATCCTTCGGATTTGACCGACCATTTCCCGTCACGCGGAAACGCCCCGGTCGTGGCCATCATGGCGACCGCCGCCAGCAGCCCGCCGTTGGCGGGAAGATATGCCGGCAGATTCGGACGCTGATATACGTGGCCATTGGGCAAATAACGGTTCTTCACCGATTCGATCATCAGCGCCCGAACCGCCAGTTCCGGCTCGTTCAGCTTCGCCGCGGTCATCGCCGCCATTGGAAAATCCCAGCCCCAGCAACGGTCCCATTGCCAGACGTCCATCACCTTCGTCAGCGACCGGCGCATCGTTTCCCTGTCCACTTCATCGCCGGGCTGCATGCCGTAGGCGCCCAGCAGGGATGGATGCTCCCAATTCCATTTCGTGTAGGTGTCGGTCATTCCTTCCATCATCAGATATCGCCCATCGTCCCGCGGAAGCGGAGCCAGGTGATCCAGCACGTCCTGCCATTTCGCCGCTCGCCCCATTCCCAAACGCTCCCGCCACGTTTGCGCAACGCTCAACCCAAATCGCCAATACGCCAACTCGAACGTCGGGTTATGCGTTGCCATCGTCTCGGTGTTCTCCGGCACGGGTTTCAGCGGCGGACCCAGCACGTAACGCCCATTCTCCATCGCCGCAAAACTTGACAGAAAGTCCGCCGTTTGGAAAACGATGGGCGACCATTTCTCCAGCGTCTGTTTCGTGGGCTGGCGCCGATAGCAAAGCTCCGCGTAATAAATCGGATGCGGCTGCTGCCAAATAAGCAGCGGCGCGATCGGCGACGGGGAATCAATTCCCAATGGCCCCACCATCTTCGGCCAGCGAACGCCGTCATATCCCTGGCGCTGGGCAATCGCCTTGGCCACCGGCATGATCCGGTGATAAAAATCCAGGCTCCTCTCAAGCAACTCGAACCGGCCCCAGGCCGCGAAATGAACTCCGTGCCACCAGTGCATTTCCAGGTGCGATTTTCCGTACCAGGTGTTGAACAACAGGCCGGATTCCGGCGGCGGCATCGGCCCGGCACAGTTCAACGCCGTGTTGTATTGCGACAACACAATTCGCCGCTCCAGCTCGGCGGCCCGAGGGTCGCTGCTTGCCGACAAGTCGATCGCCGATCCGCGCGACCAGAACCCTTGCCAATAATCCGCGCTGGCTTTGAACGTATCATCGACGGATGGAATCGCATCGGCCCGCGGCTGCGGAGAAAACCGGATCACCAAATCCAAGCTTCCCTGGCCCCCCTGGATCGAAAACTCGTGCTTGGCCGATTGCCGCAATTGACCGTTGGTTTGCAGGCTGACGGAATAATGGTCGGCATCCAACGTTCGGTCGATGTCCGTCCGGCCATCTCTGCTTTGACATCGGGTTTCGTGCTTGCCGGGGGAGTCCCAATCGGCCATGTCCATCCGGGGCGACGGATATGGAAACGCCAGGCGAATGCCCACATTCGCGGCGATGACGCGCACCGCCAGGGCATCCTGCTCCGGATGACAGGCCGTCCGAACGCGCACGGTTTGCCCCGCAAAATCAAACCGGCTGTCGATCGCACCCGTCCACAGGTCCAGGGTCTGGCCGATGGCGCGAACGTCCCCAACGCCGGCTTCCGAGCCGTCCGGCTTTGTCAAAATCAATCCGATCCGACCCAGGTGCAGCCGATGCGGATTCTCCCGCAGCCAATCGAACAGCGCTTCCTGCCCGGTGCGATCCGTGGCATATCCGACTTTCCGTCCGTGCGAATCGTAATCCTTGTAACGATAATCCTCCGCTCGCATCCCCGCCGGCGCCGGCGTCGTGTGCCACGCCCAATGCGCGCACGTACACAGCGGAAACTGCTTGCGGTATTCGTCGGTGAACGATTGCAAACCCGTCACGTCGGCGGTGAACGCGAAATTGCCGTTGCCGACCGTCAACGAGGAAAACGGGTCCGCTTGATGAATGACCGGATTATGCCGCCGCACGAGAGCGCGCCGGTCGATGCTGGGTTGCCCCGTCATATCCGCCAGGGCCGTCGATTGCCCCAAGGCTCCCCATCGCAGCAGTTTCCCCCCCGCCAGCATCCCCGCCATCAACATCGTCCTGCGGCTGATCTTCATGACATCCCTGTTTTATTGAGCCTCTCGGGAAGAGTTTTACCGCGAAGACGCGAAGGACGCGAAGGGGCGCGAAGTCAAATTGGTTTTCCTTAGCGCAACTTCGCGTCCTTCGCGCCCTTCGCGTCTTCGCGGTAAAGTTTATTTATTGTATCTCTAATACCACGACAGATTTCGACGGCAAATGAAGCGTCAGGGTTTCATCGCCGATCTTAAATTCCGAAAAGTCCGTTGCCTTGACGGTCTCGGGCCGCTCGAAGGTGTTGTGCGCATTCATCGCATCGGCTGTCAACACACGGCCCGTGACGGTTTTCACTTTCACGCCAACGCATTTCACCGATGCCTCCGCCGGACGATTGGGGTCGAGATTGACGGCCGACACGTGCAGCCGCCGGGCCGAATCGCGCGATGCCGATACGCTGAGGCTCGGAATGCTTTCGTCACCCAGCTTATAGTCGGGCGCCGAAACGTCCACGGGAATCAGCGTCGCCCCTTGATGGACCTTGTACATCCGGAAGACCTCGTACGTGGGGGTGAGGATCATCTTCTCCTTGTCGGTCAGAATCACCGCCTGGAGAACGTTGATCATCTGCGCGATGTTGGCCATCACCACGCGGTCGCAGTGGCGGTTGAAGACGTTCAGGTTGATCCCTGCCGCAATCGCGTCGCGCAGCGTGTTTTGCTGATAGAGAAACCCCGGCTCGGTCCCCGGCTCCACGTCGTACCACGTCCCCCATTCGTCCACGACCAGCCCGACACGTTTATCCGGATCGTATTTGTCCATGATTCGGCCGTGCCGGGCGATCAGCTCGTCCATCCGCAACGTTTGCCGAAGAAGCGAATGCCACTCATCCTCGCCGAAATTCAGCGCCGATCCCTTGTGCGCCCAGTTGCCGGTGGCCAGGGAATACCAGTGCATGGACAATCCATCCATGCGCCGGGCGGCGCGGTCCATCAAAATTTCCGTCCAGTTGTAATCCGTGCCGTTGGAGCCGCAGGCGATGGCCTGAACATGGTTCCCGGAATAATTTTTGACGAAGGTGCGATACCGGCGGAAATTGTCCGCGTAAAACTCCGGCCGCATCTCGCCCCCGCAGCCCCAACTCTCGTT
>JBEKXM010000213.1:0-7550 GCA_049512115.1 Tepidisphaeraceae bacterium
GGGTTGCAAGAGTTGGGTCGCCGGAAGCGGGGCGGTCAAGCAAGAGGTTAACCGCAGTTCGATTCCGTCGCGCGACGACGGAGTGACAGGATACCAATTAGACTTTTCCGCGTGTTTTCGCGGAAATAGAGTCGTTACGCTGGGTTGAATCTACGAAGTTCGTGAGTGATTTCCCGGTTCCCAAAATGTTTCACTTTCGAGAATTCAGGAAATCTCTAAAGAACCTAAGCTCAACTTTTCTTGATCGACTCGGTGGGTGATGGCGGGTTTGAAGAACAGCATCGAGCGCCGCATCCCATCTTTCGAGCATCTGCAACGCAATGGATTGGTCTCCAAGCAGCCAATACACGCTGGCAATTTCCCGGAAGGGAGGGGCTTGCCGCGTCTCCCATTCTCGAGCCAAATCGTTCAGAGTTCGGACCCGACCGAACAGAGACGTCGCCTCTACCTGCACAGCCACGCTGATTTCCTTGCCAAGGTCGGAGGCTGAACGACCGCCGGAAAGGCTCCACAGCAGCGGTGGTTCGCCCGGCTTATTATTCGGTAGTGATGATTGAATATGCCAGAATGAATCCGTGGTGATGGGCTGTTCCTGGCAGAAGGCCCGGTACTCGTTTTGGAACTTCAGAAGCGACAGGAAGCGGATAGATAGGTTCACCCTTGCGTATCCGCCGCCCCCAGGTTGGAAGATCGGGGAGATGGCGCAGTTGCGGTCGCCATCGGCCTTGCTATACGTGCCATCCGATAATTGGAAACCCAATTGGCGAATGCCTGGAACCAGATACTTGGCGACTACCTCGTCGTAGCGATCTCGGATCCCTTCTATCGCCCGATGCCTTTCCGCCCAATCTTCCGCGAAGGCCTCGGCATCGCGGAGGCCTACCAGCCGGCCAAGTTCCTCGTGGAAGACGACTACGCCCTGAGACGAGGCAACTCGAACGACATCGACCAGGAATCGGGCAACATCGTCGTACCCCGCGCTTAGAATTAACCAATTGCAGTGATTGCCTTTGAAATCCGCAGGAGACCACTCGAATGGCAACTCATTTTCGATATGCATAGCCCTACGCAGGGACTGTTCAAATTGAGAAATGTCAAATCGTCCCACGGCAGCATGCGGTCGATCGTCGATCAGCGATAAGAATACTTCCTTGGGGTTGGCCGTTGCGAACTCAGTTGCCCATTTCCAGCAAGCGAGGGTGAGACCCATGTTGGAATTCTATCATACCAAATCGGACTGATAACTTTTGAACGCGCGTATCGTGCCCACTCGGGCCATCGGCAAACCCCCGCCTACCGCTTCAACCCCCGATAACAAACACAAATCCCAAACGTCAGCGGATGCTGCTCGATATCCGCAAACCCGGCTTTCGACAGCATCTCCACCATGGTCTGGCGGCCGATGAACGTTCCCACGCTTTGCGGCAGATATTTGTACGCGCCGGTTTTGTCGCCGCTGATCCAGGTGGCCGTGCGAGGCAAAATCCGCTTGAAGTAAAAATGATACAGAGCGCGAAACAACGGATTGGTCGGGGTGGAGAACTCGAGGATGATCGCTCTTCCTCCGGGCCGGAGAATCCGGAAAAATTCCTTCGCGGCCGCCAGCGGATCGACGACGTTGCGAATCCCGAAGGCGATCGATACCACGTCGCAGCACGCATCCGGCAGCGGCAGGTTTTGGGCATCGCCGTTCAGCCAGACGATCGGCTGCCGCCAACCATCCCATAAACTGCATACGCCGGCGCATTCGTCGAGGCCGAAATAGTGAACGAGATCGGTCTTGGCTTGAGCAAGCGGCAGCATTTCAAACGTGAAGTCGATGCCGATTGCCAGAGGCGGCAGTCGATCGGCCGGCACGGACCAGCCGCCCACGGAGTGTTCGGTTCCCTTGGCTGCGCGAATCAATTCCCGGACAAATGCCAGCGTCAGATCCCCCGTCCCGCAGGCCACGTCCACGACGCGGTCGCCCGGTTGAATCTGCGCCAAGCGCACCGCGCTTCTGCGCCAGGATTGATCCATCCACAGGCTATGCAGGCGATTATTCAGATCGTACGAAGGCGCGATGGCCGCAAACATTTGCCGCACGCGCCGCCGCTTGTCCGCCACGGTGTGCGGATTGGCCAGCAAGGAATCGTCCCAAACGTCGGTCATGGATGGCTCGGGTTCCGGCAAATCACGCGTCTTTTTAACCGACTCCGGGGCCGGATGCACGAATTCACTTGACAACCGCAAGCGGCCGATGAATAAATATATGACTGACTCGTCAGTTAATTAATCAAGGTGGATGGATGACCCTGGTCGAAAAACGACTCCCCGGACGGCCCCCGGATGAAGCGCTTCAGGAGCGGCGCCGCGAGGCGATCCTCAAGGTGGCCGCAAAATTGTTCGCCAAGCACGGCTTCGCCGACACCGATGTCCAGTGGATTGCCGATGCCCTGTCGATCAGCAAGGGAACCGTCTATCGCTATTTCCCCAGCAAGGAGAAATTGTTTTTTGCCGCCGTGGAACGCGGCATCAAGCGGATGCGGCGGCACATTGATGCGGCCCGGCGGGGCGTGACCGACAAGATCGACGAAACCCGCGCCGCGGTGATCGCCTATCTTCGGTTCTTCAAAAAAAATCCGCAATTGGTCGAGCTTTTCATTCAGGAGCGTGCGGCGTTCAAGGGCCGGCGCCAGCCCATCTACTTCCTGCATCGCGCCTCGCGCCGCCAGCCGGCGCGCGAGCATTTTGCCGGCCTGCTGGCCGAAGGCCGGATTCGCTCCATCCCCCTCGACAGGATCATCGACGTTCTCGGCGACGTTCTGTACGGCACGATGTTCACCAATCATTTCGCCGGTCGGCATAAGCCGTACGAGGCCCAGGCCGAGGACGTATTGGACGTGGTGTTCAACGGAATTCTCAGCGACGCCGAACGCAACCGCGTTTGCTGATCCGGTCGAAATTTTTACCGGGAAAGACCATGACAGGCGAAGAACAAAACGTTGAAACGGTGACGCCGCTGTCGCAGTACGACAGGGGCGAGACCTACCTGACGCCCGCAGCACCTCTGAGCGTCATGCCGGAGCACGACGAAGTTGCTCGGCGATCGCGCTATCGGAAACGCTGGATCGTCGCATCTCTAGTGGTGGTTGGGTTGACGCTGGGCCTGATTTTCGGCGTGCCGCGGGCCATCTACGCCTGGAACCACGTCTCCACGGACGATGCCACCGCCAACAGCCACGTGACGTACGTCAGCTCCCGCGTTTCCGGACTGGCCGAGGAGGTGCTGGTGGATGACGACCAATATGTCGAGGCGGGAACGGCGATCATTCGGATCGATCGCGTACCCTATCAGCTTGCCGTCGAGCAGCGCAGCGCCGAGCTGAATCGGGCGAAGCTCGCGGTGGCGCAGGACGTGGCCGCGCTCGATTTGGCCAACGCCCAGCTCGAGCGCGTGCGCGCGGAAACGCGCTCCAAGGTCGCCGATCTCCGCGGGGCTTGGTATTTGGTCGCGTCGGTGCAGGATTTGGTGAAATACGAGATTGCCGCGTTGCAGTCGAACGTCGCCAATCTTCGCCAGCAGGAGGCCAGCCTCCGGCTTGCGCAGGACGAGTACGACCGCGTCAAGCGCCTCGGGCCACAGAGCGTCAGCCAGGAGGAGATCGATCAGCGGCGTTCAGCCCTGCTGGTGTCGCAGGCCCAGGTGGCCTCGGCGCAGGCAAACGTGCAGCAGACCCGCGCACTCCTGGGACTCGCCCAGGATTTCAACGACCCCGCCGCCGTGCCTCCCGACGTCGCCCAGACGTTCAACGGCACCCAATACGCGCTTTCCACCTTCATGGGCGCATTTGCACAACTGGGATTGAAGCTTCAGTCCGTGCTTCCGCCGAAAATGCAGGAGTTGAAAGAGCGTTTTGGCGAACTGAACGCTGAATGGGTGATCGAGAACTCCCCGGCGGTGAAGGCGGCCAAGGCGCAAGTCGATTCCGCCCTCGCGGCGCTGGGCGGGCAACAATTCGATCGGTCCAATCCGGATGCGCAGCCCCAAATCGTGGAGGCCCAGAAGTCGCTCGAACAGGCCGAGCTTCAACTTGGATACACCGAGATTTGCGCCCCGTTGTCCGGATATGTCGATCGGCGCAACGTCAATCCGGGCGCGTTCGTTTCCGTCGGCCAGCCGTTATTGACGATTCGCCCTTTGTCGGACGTTTGGATCGACGCCAACTTCAAGGAGACGCAGCTCGTCGATTTGCGGATCGGGCAGAAGGTCGACATTTACGTGGATGCCTACCCCGGCAAGATCTTCCACGGTCGGGTTGCGGGCTTCAGCCCGGGAACGGGCGCGGTGACGTCGCTGCTTCCGCCGGAAAACGCCACCGGCAATTACGTCAAAGTGGTTCAGCGCTTGCCCGTGCGGATCGAGCTGACGGAGCCGAATCCGCCCGACACGCCGCTGCTGGCGGGCCTTTCGGTGGACCCGGAAGTGGACATCCGATCTCAACCCGAAGGGCCCGATGCCGGCCGCCGGCTGGTTAGCGCCGCCCATGGACTCGCCGGAGCGCGAGCCCAATGAGTGCGGCCACCGCCGGCATTTCCCTGAATCTGGATCGGGCCGACAGGGCTTTCAATCCCTGGGTCGTCGCCCTCACCGTCACCCTCTCCACGTTCATGGAGGTGCTCGACACCAGCATCGCCAATCTCTCCCTCCCGCACATCGCCGGCTCGATGGCCGCAACCTATGACGAAGCCACCTGGATCTTGACCAGCTACCTGGTTTCCAACGCCGTGATCTTGCCCCTGTCCGGCTGGCTCACGGGCCTCATGGGCCGCAAACGCTTCAACATGACCTGCGTCACGTTGTTCACGCTCAGTTCCGTGTTGTGCGGCATGGCGACCAGCTTGCCGATGCTGATCTTCTTCCGAATCCTCCAGGGCGTCGGCGGCGGGGGATTGCAGCCTTCGGTTCAGGCGATTTTGCTGGATACGTTCCCCGCCGCCAAACGCGGCATGGCCATGGCCGTCTATGCCATCGCCGTCATGGTGGCGCCCGTCCTCGGCCCCACGCTGGGGGGTTGGATCACCGACAGCTATTCCTGGCGATGGATTTTCTACATCAATCTTCCCGTCGGAATCGTTTCCCTGGTGCTGACCCAGATCGTTCTGCGCGATCCGCCCTACCTCGTCGCCCAGCGGGCCGCCCAGCGCGCCCGGCCACGCCGCGTCGATGTCATCGGCCTGGGCCTCGTCGCCATCGGATTGGCCTCCCTTGAAGTCGTTCTGGACAAGGGACAGGAACTGGATTGGTTCGGCTCCAACTTCATTCTCACGCTGGCCATCGTCGCCGGCGCGGCATTGGTTGCCGCCGTCTTCTGGGAATTGCACCACCCCGCTCCGATCGTCAACGTCCGGCTCTTCGCCGAGCGGAATTTCATGCTCTGCTCCGTCATCTGCTTCGCCGTCTACGCGACCTTGTATGCCACGACCGTGCTGCTCCCGCAAATGATGCAGACGCTGATGGGCTATTCCGCCACCCGGGCCGGACTGGTTCTTTCGCCGGCGGCATTGATCGCCATGCTGGAAATGCCCATCATCGGCACGCTGCTTACCCGCGGGTTCGACCCGCGCCGCCTCATCATCTTCGGGCTTCTGATCGTGGCGGCGTCGGCGGCGTGGATGTCACGCCTCGACCTCCTCGTCTCCCAGGCCGACGTCGTCTGGCCTCGCATCGTTCAAGTCCTGGGCTCGGGCATGATGTTCGTCTCCATCAATACCATCGCCTACCGATTTATTCCCCGCTCGGAAACTAACAACGCCTCCGGACTCTTCTCCCTGGTCCGCAACGAGGGCGCGAGCATCGGCGTCGCCATCGTGACAACCCTGCTCGCGCGGGACATACAGACCCACCAGGTGAACTTGGCCGCACACGTCAGTCTCCTGAATCCAATGTCGGTCCAAACCATGCACAACGCCGCCGCGCTGTTTGGACCTGCCGACCCCACCGGCGGCCGCGGCGCGATGGCGCTTGTTTACGGCCTGGTT
This sequence comes from Tepidisphaeraceae bacterium, assembly GCA_049512115.1. Lineage (GTDB taxonomy): Bacteria > Planctomycetota > Phycisphaerae > Tepidisphaerales > Tepidisphaeraceae > PALSA-1353. The sequence goes on from JBEKXM010000213.1 coordinate 6,022, forward strand.
CGCCAGCAGGCCGCCATCCTTTCCTACCTTGATCTCTTCAAGATGTTCTCGGTGATCACGTTGCTCGTGGTTCCCCTGGTCCTTTTCATGCGCCGCACCGGCACCGCCAGCGAATCCGTGGCAGCGCACTGATCCCCCGAGGGGCCACGTGCCGTGAGGTGTGCACCACGCGAGCGCGTGACTGAAACGGCCGGGGGCGGATGGACCAGGAAGAGGATGATCGTTTGTGGTCTTCGTGCCGTCCGGCGTCGCTGGCTCGTATATGATAATTCGTCGCCGATGCGCGAACCGCTCGCTTGCCCGTTCACGTTCGCAACGGCCGTCTCCAAAGAGGGGGGAGGAGTCGCCGCGTGCCGCGGCCGTTGCAGCGGAGTTTCGGCCTGTGGCCGAAACTCCTCAACATCTGCCGCCGCAGGCGGCGACTCGATTCTCTCTGCTCTTCCAGACGGCCGCCGCGAACGTTGTCAGGCCAGCCAGGGGTCTCACCAGCGCCGACGCCCACTGATATTCGAGTCAACGCCGCCGGACGGCACGAAAACCATAACCGATAAAAATCTTCTATCTTCCAGTGTTGCCGATTGTGTCACGAATCTGCGCACCGCGCCACGGAGAATCACTCACCATTGATTTGCCCCAAAAAAAGATAATAACTTGTCTCCGTTCGATTCATCAACGAGGAAACACCCAGCCCATGAGCACAATCTATCTGATCGCCAGCGGTGATTTACGCGCTTCCGCCAATCAACAATGCGAGGCCGAACAACTGAAGATGGAACAGAGCCTGATCGCGGCCGTGACCAAGCTCGGCGGGAAAATCCAACGCGCCCACGCCTTCCGCCCGCAGGTGGGTCATAGTTTCATCGATTCCCAGAAATACGGCATGGAGGTCTTTCGCAACATCCCCCCCAAATCTCCCCTGATCGTCGCCGAGGCCGTCTGGCAATATTCCCACCATGTCCTGCATGGCCTGATGTTTCATCAAGGCCCGATCCTCACCGTCGCCAATTGGAGCGGCACCGGGCCCGGCCTGGTCGGCATGCTCAATCTCAACGGCTCCATGGCCAAGGCGGGGATCAAGTTCTCCACCCTCTGGAGCGAGAACTTCCAGACCGATCCGATATTCTTAAAGAACCTCGCCCGCTGGATGAAAACCGGAAAAGTGTCCCACGACACCAGCCACGTTCGGCCGTTGCGCTCCGTGAAAATGCCGGCCGAGGCCAAGCGCCTTGGCATCAAATTCGCCCGGAATTTCCGCGAAAACAAGGCCATCCTCGGTGTTTTCGATGAGGGCTGCATGGGAATGTTCAACGCCATCATTCCCGATTCACTCCTGAACTCCACGGGGGTCTTCAAGGAACGGCTCAGCCAAAGCGCCCTCTATTATGCGATGACCCAGGTGAGCGATGCCGATGCCCGCGCGGTTTTCGACTGGTATCGAGCCAGGGGCGTGAAGTTTCATTTCGGCCCCAGCGAGGCCGACGACCTCACCGAACGCCAGGTGCTCGATCAATGCAAGATGTACGTCGCGG
>JBEKXM010000214.1:0-7545 GCA_049512115.1 Tepidisphaeraceae bacterium
GCAAAACAACACTCTAAACAAAAACCACCCTAAACCGAACTCTGAACCCGGCGTTGTTGACGATTCCCGCCAGGCCCGAAACCCCGGTGATTTCCGCGATTTTCACCGTCGCCGCCGCGATCGATCCGGAATCCGCGATGTCCAGTTGAATCCCTTGCAGGTTTGACCCGGCGATCAGTTCCAGGTTCTTCGCGTCCTGGTCGCGCCGAACCCCCGCCATCACGGAAAATCCCGATTTCGCCAGATAAACGGCGCATGCCTTGCCGATGCCCGTGCTACAGCCCGTCACCAGCACAAATCGGTCGTTCATAAATTTACCAATCCAGCGTGCCCCGCCAGGCCGCCGTCAGCTCGGCCACGGTGATTTCCTGGTGGATTCTTTCTCGCGTAAGGATCAACAGGCTCGGACGGTTCTGGACAAAGCCCAGATGATCGACGCTGGCGATGGCGCCGAAGTGTCGCCTTAGAGTATCAAGGAATGGATCGCCTTGGCGCGATTCAGCAGAAACGTCCTGGCCCCAAACTTTGACCTGACGGAGCTGATCCTGATTCACCGCGTCGAAGGCCGAGCGGCGCAGTTCGATAATGTATCGCCCGGGACGCTCGGCAAATGGGTCGCAGGCGGCGAAAAAACCGGGGTCAAGATTCAAGCCGCGGCCAGAGGCGATAATCATCTCCGCGGCGGCGACGGCCAAGCCGCCATCGCTCAGGTCGTGAACCGCCGCAATATGGCCGTCGGCGATCAGCTTGGCCATGGCGCGATGCATTGATGCCAGAGCCGGCAGATTGTCCGGGTCATTCGCCCAAACCAGATACACGGGGCACGATGTTTGTTTGAAATCCATCGTGATGCATTTCCGCACGTCCTCGATGACTCCGATGGCGCTGACCAGCAGCGTGCGCGGAATCCGCAGGATCTGCCCCGTCTCATGATTCGTGAACTGATTGTGCAGCGAATCCTTGCCGCTGATGAACGGAATGCCGTACGCGATTGCCGCATCATGGCACGCCTGGCAGGCCCGCACCAGCGTGCCCATCGTCAGCTCGTCGTCCACGCTCGGCCAGCAGAAATTGTCGAGGATCGCCACGCGATCGGGGTCCGCGCCCACCGCCACCACGTTGCGGATCGCCTCGTCGATGGATGCGATGGCCATCTCGTATGGATCTTCAATCTGCGGACAAAGCCCGCACCCGAGGACCACGCCGCGCAGGCTGCCGAGCTTCGGCCGAAGCACCGCCGCATCGGATGGGCCGATCTGCATCGGACCCACCAGCGGCTTGACCACCGATCCGCCCTGAACCTCGTGATCGTATTGCCGGATGATCCAGTGCTTGCTGGCGATGTTCGGATGCGAAAGCAGCCCCAGAAGTTTCTCCTTGAACGATTCGGGTGAAATCGCCGCCGGCGGCGACGGCTTTCGCCGCGGCGCTTCCACCACCACCGCCTTCCTCGTCGGCATCGGAATCCCATGATGCAAAAAATCCATCGACAGCCGCCCGACCTCCTGTCCGCCGTACCTCAAAATCAGTTGTTTTTCGACTTCGCCGAATTTCCCGATGACCGTCGCCTCGACGTCTTCGCCCCGCGCCAGCTTCAAAAGCTCATCCACGTTTTTCCCCGGCACGGCCAGCACCATCCGCTCCTGCGCTTCGCTGATCCAGATTTCATCGTAGCGCAACCCCGCATATTTCAGCGGCACCTTTTCCAACTCCACGGCCGCTCCGATCTTTTCCCCCATTTCCCCCACCGCCGAGGAAAGCCCGCCCGCCCCGCAATCCGTGATCGCCGTGAACAGCCCCCGATCGCGCGCCGCCAGGATCACGTCCGCCATCTTCTTCTCCGTGATCGCGTTGCCGATCTGCACCGCATGCGAAAACTCATCGGCATGCGTGTCCGTCAACTCCGCGCTGGAAAACGTCGCCCCGTGAATCCCATCCCTTCCGGTCCTTCCTCCCAGCAGCACGATCGCGTCGCCCTCCCTCGCGGCCTTGCTGATTTTGTCGCGCGGAATCAGCCCCACGCATCCGCAAAACACCAACGGATTTCCCAGATACCGCTCGTCGAAATAAACCGCGCCGTTCACGGTGGGAATCCCCATCCGGTTCCCGTAATCCCGCACGCCCGCCACGACCTGCTGAAGGATCCGCTTGGGATGGATGATCCCCTTGGGCAGCGGGCCGCGCTTGGAATCGGGAAACGCGACGCAGAACACATCCGTATTAGCCACCGGCTTCGCCGCCAGCCCCGTCCCCAGCACGTCCCGGATCACCCCGCCCGCCCCGGTGGCGCTGCCGCCGTACGGCTCGATCGCGCTGGGATGGTTATGCGTCTCCACCTTGAAACAAACCGCATCCGTCTCGTCGAACGCCACCACCCCCGCGTTGTCCACGAATACCGACAGACAAAACTCTTTCCCCCTCTCCCTGTACTCAGGGGGAGGGAGGGTTCCCGCCGATTTATCGGCGGGAGCCCTGGGGTGGGGGTGCGATTCCCCTGATTTGTCCCCCTGAATGATCCTCATCGTGCTGGCGAAGATGGTCTCCTTGATCAGATTCCCATACCGCCGCTGGCCTATCTTCTTCCCGCTCTCATCGCGCACTTCCACGTCCACCGCGCTCTTCAGCGTCTTGTGAACGCAATGCTCGCTCCACGTCTGCGCCAGCGTCTCCAGCTCGATGTCGGTCGGCTCGCGCCCTTGCCCGCGAAAATACTCCTGGATCGCCTTCATCTCCGCCGGTGAAAGAAACAGATGTCCCTCCCGGCTCAGTTTCGCCAGCAGCGCTTCGGAAAGTTCCCGCACCTCGATCCGCCGAACCCCAAACGCCCCTTCACCCCCGGTCTCAAAACTCCGCGGCCAATACGGCTCGAAATAAACCGATTCGATCACCCCGTTGGCCAAAACCCTCCCCGCGATCTCCTTCAACTCCTCCATCCCCATCCGCGGCCTGATCAGACACGCCCGCCCCGTCCTCACCTGCCGCACGTCCACCCCAAAATCCCTCACCGCCATTTCCGTGCTGGCCGCCACCGGGTCCATGACCCCCGGCTTCAAGTGCACTTCGATCCGGCTCGTTCGCTCCCCATTGGAATCCCCCGAGAAAATTTCCGCCGTTTCCACCACCGGATCGGCCAGCAATTCCCCCGCGATCCTCCGCACCTTCGCCGCATCGGCATCCGTATCCAGCAAAAAAATCCTCGCCGTTTCGACCGATTCCACATTCTTCCCCAGATCGCGGATTTGCTGCCGGATCGAATCCCCCAGCGGATCGTTCCCGCCGCGCGCCCGAACGTCGATGCGATAGATCATGCGCCGATTCTAAAACGAACCGCACCGATTGGCGAGAGTTGTGTTCATGCCAGAGGGTCAAAGACCCGCAGCCCGGGCAGTTTCAGAAAATTCCTGTCGTGAGTCCAAATTTCATCCGCGCCGTGTTCCAGAGCGATCATCCCGATTAAAAGATCGAACACGCGCGGACCAACCACCGCCAGATTGGCGGCCGATTGCAGAAACCGATGCGCAAATCCATCGCTGGGAAGCCAGATTTGAACCTGGGCCTGTTCGACCAGCGAGCGGATGAATTTATGCGCCAGCGCGGGTGTTGAAGGTCCATCGGCAGCCGAAGGGTGGGTCACCACGCTCCAGAACTCGGTGACACACGGCAGGCTGATTCCGCAGCCACGAGTATCATGGAACGCCTTTTCGAGGGCTTTGCGCGCCATCGAATGTTGGGGTGCGGCGGCGCGGTGCGCGTAGACGAGCAGATTGGTGTCGATGGCAATCACGGTTGTTTCCGCAGCCACTCGTGCAGGCTAGCGCGATCGGAAACATCCAAGCCAGGCGGAAGCCCGCCCTTGGCAACGACCCAGCGGAATTTCTTCCGGTTTGGCCGCCTAATACGTCGGCCATCTGACAATTGTTGTCTCAGACCATCCTCAACCAGCTTTCGGAAGGGCTGACGCAACTCCGCAGCGCGTTTTTTCGCGGCAATGAGCAATTCGTCCGGAAGTTCAATGGTGGTCTTCACGCGGTTTACTCTAAACCCATATTTATGGGTGTCAAGGGTGGAACCCGCCGGTCTCGACTGCGGTAGCATTTGAGAGCCGGGCCGTCCAGGTTGATGAGGACATTGACCGTTGATATCAATATTGCTATGAGCGCAACGCGAGGTGTGATGATGGCCAAGACAACGAACGCACTGAGGATTATGCACGCGATGGTCGGGAACGATCCCAAAGCCCATCGGCTGCTGGATAACGCCCGAGTGAACGCGCAAGTTGCCCAACTGGTTCACGATGCACGAACCGGCGCCGGCCTCACCCAGCGTCAGCTTGCCGACCGCATCGGCACCAAACAGTCCGTCATTGCCCGTCTGGAGGACGCGGACTACGAGGGGCACTCGCTGTCGATGCTCAAACGCATTGCCGACGCCGTCGGAATGCGCCTGGAAATCCGCCTCGCGGCCACCGACCGTCGAATTGCACGCAGCGCTTGAACCGGTGCGCGCGGGATATCCCAAGCAGACGCCTCACTCGAAACACGCGATTGGTCATTTCCGTAAACCTCGACACAATCCTCTCCGCGCCTCCGCGCCTCCGCGCGAGACACGTCTTTCTGAATCAATTATTTTCGCGCGGAGGCGCTGAGGCGCGGAGGGGATCGCTCGACCGCTCCGAGCCGCCCGCACTCCCTTTAGCCGCCGCGTTTCCCTGGACTGAGCTTGCCGAAGCCCGCGGCGCTTCCTTCCGGAAATCGAGCCGTGCATTGCCCATATCGCCCCCGGCCCTGGGGTCAATCCGGTCCTTTGCCGCGACAACGGAAATGTTGAATGACCGTTTTCCGCGTCTCGCATAGGGTTTTTCGTTCAAGATGTGACGGGATTTGGACCTGTCGCTAGAATCTGCGTGAAAATGTGCTTACCGAGAGGCTTTCCATGTTCGAAACAAGGGCGACGTTCAACAAAGATCACGAGGCCATAGTGCAGAAGTTCGCGCGCCTGCTCGAAAGGGCGTCTCAGAGCATGCACGAACGTGAAAAAAGCCAAGACGGCTTCATTTCGGGGGTCACATACTACGAGGTGCGCACCAGTGCGCTCAATCTTCTGGCTCGCACTGCGGGCAAGAGCAGCATTTATTACCGCGAACTCTTAAAAAGCCGTGTTAATCCCAGCATTATGGTCGGAATACTCACCGCTGCGATGACCGATTTCCGCGAAGGGTTTATGGTTGACACCAAACTGCTTATTTCAGCAGAGGTGTTCGCGGATTTCTTAGTTCAAGCTGACGTGCTCTTGGAGAACGACTACAAAGATGCGGCCGCTGTGATAATCCGGGCCGTGCTCGAGGATGGCCTCAGAAGGGTGTGCTCATCGAAACAGATTGCGGTCAAAGAGCGAGACGGCGTACATGAATTGGCGGATGCATTGGTTCGACAGAATGTGCTGACGGCCGTGCAGTTCAAAGAAATCCAGGCGAAGAAGGAAGTCGGAAACAAGGCGGCGCACGGCAAATTTGGCGAATACACCAAAGCCGACGTTACTGCATTCCTCGAGTTCGCTCAGCGGCTCTTGGCAACCCTTATCTGACCGAGCGGTAAAGGGGCCATTCATCTTTTCATAAATCTTCACCGCCGATTTCGCTATGGGGAACTCAAAATGACGCGATCGGTCATCGCAAAACCGCCGCCGCGCGAACTTCCGTGCCGGGTCAGGCGGTCTTGACTGCTCGCTCGGACACCTTCTCCACGCGCGTCGTGACATCAACGCCCAAGACGTCAAGAATTCGCTGCGCACGATCCACCGTTATGCCGTGATATTCGTTGCGCTCGTCGCGAGACACTTGCGACTCGTGGACGCTCAGACGATCCGCCAATTCGCGCTGGCTCAGGCCGCTGGCAATTCTGGCGCCGATGAGCAGCGGGCCGATGCCGACCAGATTGTGCAGTTCGTCGAACTCGCCCCTCTTAAGACGCTCATAGGTTTCAACCTCGGATTTGATCTGGGCGTGGAAAACGCGACTCGGGTCGAGCATCCGCTTGATCTGGTCCCGATTCAGTCCTTCGGATTTCAATTTGATTTCTTCCTGGTGGAAGGCCCGCTCGCTCTGTTCAATGCGTTTGAGTGTTTCACGATATTCGAATTCCGTGCGGATCATGACAGACCTCCAATTCTCACAATGCCCTTGGGCAGGAATCCTCTCGATGTCCGAAATGCTTCGGCGAACCTGAGCTTGCCGCCATGGCCGTCGAAAAGCCCGCAGAACTGTCCGTAATCCGGGAAAAGCTCGACCCGGTACTTGTGCCACATCGGCAGTTGGCTCTTCGGATACCCGCGAAATGGCTCGCGCTGCACGGGGTCCCAAGTCCATACGGAGTCAAGTTGCTGCAAGTCACGAATCAACTGGCCGCTCGCCCAGCGAGTCGCATCGCACACAAAATATCCGTCGATATCATTCGGGACGTCCTTGTTCTCAACGAACGAGCCGTCGATGAAAACGTCGGTGATGCCAACCGTAACGAGGTGGCCAACCATCACCGCTAGGTTCTCCACGAGCTTGCGCCGCCACTGCGCATTCCAGGATTTCGCTTCCGCCGGCCCGGCGACCAGGGTCGACGCTAGCAGTTGCTTGATCGTCAACTCGTAATCCCCAGGTGGCAGCAAACCGTCATCGGTGAACGGCGGCAGTGAATCCATTCCATCCATTATTCTTGCGTGGCTTAACATTTTTGTCAAGCTGATTCCGGGGGATTCCGGGACGTGAACTCCTAATCACACGGCCCGACGCGCTCGCCTCCCTCGGGAATGGAAAGCCACGTGGTGGGAATTCTTCGTCAAGTGGAAAACAAACCAACCTCGAATTTTTTCCTTGCGAACCGGCAACAGTTAGGCTATTGTTCGGGATGCATGTTGTCCATTACGCCAATTTCGCCTCTTCCTCTCTTCCCCATCCACTGTTCTACCGCTCCCCTGCTCCACGTTCTCGCGCAGCGAGGGGGGTGGGGGGGTTAATGGGACATTCCGGGACAAAGTGGGACATTTTCAGTCGCAAAACAGGAAAAATCGGCCCGATTTTGCGACATGCAAAAGGCTAAATTGAACCGCAGAGCACGCAGAGGCAAAGAGAAATTTGCCACAGATAAAAATCAGATGCACACGGATAAATCAAAACAGAATTCTTCGCATTTCATCAGTGTCCATCGGTTTTCATCTGTGGCAAACATGCTTTTCTCTGCGTCCTCCGCGTGCTCTGCGGTGAATAATCCGAGTCAAACTGCTTTGCCCCTACCCCGGCTCCGCCGCGGCCAGCCGCGGGAGCAGGGCGATCGCCGCATCGTACACCATCGCCGGCGTCAGGCGAGTCATGCAGCGATGATCCAGCGGGCAGGTCTTCTTCTGGCATGGGCCGCAGAAAACTTTCACGGCCAGCTTCCGCTCCTTCGGAAAGTCGATCTCCGTCCATTCGGGATGGGTGGGTCCGAAGAGCGTGATCACCGGCACGTCAAAGGCCGCGGCGATGTGCCGCGGGCCGGTGTCGTTGGTGACCATCAG